>NZ_NEJY01000008.1:0-245137 GCF_002113255.1 Pseudomonas sp. B14(2017) | reverse complement strand
CATCAAGACCCCGGGCGTGCACGTGATCGACTGCCCGGTCGATTACAGCGAGAACGACCGCATCCTCAACAGCGAGCTGCGTGAGCGCGCGCTGGCGGTATAAGGCCTGACAGGTACGGCGCCACCTCAAGGCTGGCGCCGAACCTGTGTAGGAGCGGCCTTGTGTCGCGATGGGCCGCAAAGCGGCCCCCGGATGTCAGCGTCAACGCAACAATCGCCGGGGCTGCCATGCAGCCCATCGCGACACAAGGCCGCTCCTACAGGGATAGCGACCTGCCTCAGAATCCTTGAGCCGGTGCCACCCACAGCATCGCTCAACGGGCGAGTTCGGTGTCCTTGATATTGGCAATCGGGCCGAGAATGGCTGGGTCGAACGGCGCAAGCGCCTGTTGGCTCGCCAGGCGCCGCGGGTAGTCCGGATTTGCCAGCGCTGCCTTGCCGAGTGCAACCATATCGGCACCCTCATCCAGAACACTGTCGGCACGCTGCACATCCTGCAAGCCACCATTGGCAATCAGCAGGGTCCCAGGCGCATAACGCCGTGCCAGCTGTACCAGGCTGGCAGCACTGCTGGAAAACGCCGGTTGCCAGGCTTCGTGCTCGGTGACATGGATGAAGTCGACGCCCACATCACGCAGCGAGCCAAAGATGGCTTCCGCGTCCCGCTCACCCTTCGCCCACTTGTGCCCGAAGTCGTTGACCTTGCCTTGGGAAATACGCACGCCAAGCGGCACATCACCCACCTTGGCGCGAACGGCCCTGACCACCTCGAGCGTCAGTTGCACGCGCCGCTCGGTGCTGCCACCCCAGCGATCGCTCCGTTGGTTGCTGTAGTCGGTAAGGAACTGGTCGAGCAGGTAACCGTTGGCACCGTGAATCTCGATACCATCGAAACCGGCGACCTGCATGGCCCGTTTAGCGGCATTGGCGAAACCGGTGATGGCATCGGCAATGTTTTCATCGGTCATGGCTTTGGGCTCTGCATAGCGCCCATCCCCATGGTAGAACCTGCAACAGCACGGCCAGCCGCGCACACTGGCGGACCTGGAACAACATGCCTGCATCATGCTGCAGGCCGTGCCACGCTGGCCGTTCGTGGTCGATGGGGGTCTGCAGCATCGACGCATGCAGGCGCGGGTGAGTACCAGCAGCGTGGAGGCTGTGAGGTCGGCCGCAGTTCAAGGATTGGGCATCGCCATGCTGGCTCATTGGGACGTGTTCCAGCACATCCGTGACGGCCTGCTGGTGGAGATCACGCTGCAGGACGCACAGATGGAGCAGTTGGCCGTCTGGGCGGTGATGCCGACCCGTCGCTACGTACCGGCGCGGGTGAAAGTGTTTCTCGAGGCGCTGGAAGGCGCGCTGGCGCGTCACGGCCGGCCAGCTTGAACCGCCCGCCCGCGAAGAGGAGCACAAATGTATCCCTCACGCGGGCCTTCGACCAGGCAATCAGTTTCAGTTGGCGCTGTAGCGAGGTGCCAGCCGGTTGCTGGAAAGCTCACCGAACAGGGCCTGACGGTTGCTCTCGTAGGTTGTGTAGCGCTGCAGGTCATGCAGGGCAGGGATGGAGATCAGTACCTTGTTGTCGAAGTCCTGCAGGGCGCCTTCGACCAGGTCGTCAACCGACATCACGATACCTGGGTCGAGGCTCTCCACCGGCAAGCCGCCAATCGCCCAGAAGTCGGTGGCCGTGGCGCCCGGCAGCACTGCCTGGACCTGGATGCCGTGTGGCGAAAGTTCCTTGTACAGCGACTGGGTGAAGGCGGTGACGTACGCCTTGCTGGCGCCATAAACGCCATTGAGCAGCTCCGGGACCAGGCTGACGACCGACGAGATATTGATCACTGCACCTTGCTGGCGGGCAACGAAGCCTGGCGTCACGGCATAGGTAAGGCGGGTGAGGGCGGTGACGTTGAGGCTGATCATCTCGGCCATGCGTTCGACATCGCTTTCCAGCAGGGGGGTATGGGTGCCGATACCGGCATTGTTCACCAGCAGGGTGATGCTCGCGTCTTCACGCAACTTGCGCTCGACCCGGGCGAGTTCATCGGGGCTTGCCAGGTCTGCCGGGAAGACTTCGACACTTTGCCGGGTTTCCTGGCTGATGCGGCTGGCCAGTGCATTGAGGCGGTCGCGGTTGCGTGCGACCAGCACGAGGTCATAGCCGAGGCGGGCCAGGCGCTCGGCGTATACCGCGCCGATACCCGAGGAAGCGCCGGTAATGAGGGCGGTGCCTTTGTGCGAGTGAGTCATGATTCAAGCTCCAGCGGTTGGGGACTGGGGCCATGATGCGGTAGATTTTCACTGGCTTAAATGACGTATATGGTAGTGTTTCAAGACACTACCAGACGGAGCCCGGTCATGCATCGCATCGGCTATCTGATCACCGAAGGTTTTCAAATCATGGGCCTGGCCACGCAGACGGTGTTCGAGGTCGCCAACATCGTCGCCGGGGAGGCGTTTTACCGGGTGCAGAACTTCTCGGTAGGTGGCGGCATGGTCCGCTCATCGCTGGGCATGCCCATCGAAACCCTGCCGTTGGCTGCACCAGGCCTGGCTGACACCTGGATGGTCAGCGGTACCCTGACCCCCGAGACTCCCCCCGCCGATGAGGTGCTGGCGTGTGTGCAAGGCTTTGTTGCCAGTGCGCGCAGGACCGCCGGGCTGTGTACCGGAACCTTCGTGCTGGCGCAGGCCGGTGTGCTGGACAATCGCCGGGCCACCACCCACTGGGCCTATGCCAAGGCACTGCGCACCCTGCACCCCAAGGTCGAGGTCGACGATGACCGGATCTTCATCATCGATGGGCCGGTCTGGACATCGGCGGGAATGACCGCGGCCCTCGACATGGCGCTGGCCATGGTGGAGAAAGACCTGGGGGCCGAGCTGGCCAGGTCGGTGGCGCACAAGTTGGTGATGCATCAGCGGCGCTCGGGCGGGCAGTCGCAACATTCCGAACTGCTCTCCCTGGCGCCGAAGTCGGACCGCGTCCAGAGCGCCCTGGAATACGCCCGCCAGCACCTGAGCCGCCCGCTCAGTGTCGAAGAACTGGCCGGTGTGGTGCACCTGAGCCCCAGGCAGTTCACCCGGGTGTTCACTGCCGAAACCGGGCAGTCCCCGGCCAAGGCCGTGGAGAACCTGCGCCTGGAGGCAGCGCGCCTGATGATCGAGCAAAGCCGGCACAGCCTGGACGTGGTGGCCAGGGAGACCGGCTTCAGAGACCGCCGGCACCTGCGCGAGGTGTTCATCCGCGGGTTTGGGGTGCCGCCGCAGGCGGTGCGCAGGGATGCCAGGCGAGTGGGCTAGAGGGCCGCTCAGGCTTCCTCGAAGTGCATCTCCGGGGGCTTGCGCTTGAAACCACGGGTAATCACGGTCAGGTAGAGCACGCCGAGGCAGAGCCAGCCTGCCCCCAGGTAGATCGCCAGGTGATCGAGACTCGCCATCAGCCACAAGGTGGAGGCAAAGCCCACCAGGGGGAATGCAAGGTACATCAGCAGCGCGTTGGCACCACGCTGCTGCATGGCAACCCAGTAGTGGAAGATCACCGCCAGGTTGACCAGGCTGAAGGCGAGAAAGGCACCGAAGTTGATGAACGAGGTAGAGGTCGTCACGTCCATGCGCAGGGCGAGCAGGGCGACCACCCCGCACAGGATGATGCTGGGCACCGGCGTGCTGAAGCGCTCGCTCAGCTTGCCGAAGAATGACCTGGGCAGCACACCGTCACGCCCCATCGCATACAGCAGGCGGGAGGCGCTGGCTTGCGCCGACAGGCCCGAAGTGAACTGGCCGACGATCAGCCCCAGCAGGAAGATGCTGACGAAGATGTCGCCACCGATGTTCTGGGCAATTTCATAAGCCGCCGCGTCGGCGTTGGCAAAGTCGGTGGACGGGTGAGCGAGCTGAACGAAGTAGCTGCAGGCGATGAACAACCCGCCGCCGATCAGGGTGATCAGCAGGATGGCTTTCGGGATGTTCTTGCGTGGTTCCTTGGTTTCTTCAGTCAGGGTGCTGACCGCGTCGAAGCCCAGGAATGAATAGCAGGCAATCGCCGCACCGCTCATGATCAGCGGCAACTGGGTGCCTTCCTTGTAGAACGGCTCGAGTGTCCACAGCGGCACCGTGGGGTCGCCCCAGACATAGTGCACCGCGAGCGCAACGAACGCGGCCAGCACCAGCAACTGAATGAACATCAACAGGCCATTGACGGTCTTGGCCAGCCGCAGGCCGATCACATTGATCGTCGTGGTGATGCCGATGAATGCCAGCACCCAAATGGCTTGCGGCACGCCCGGGAACGCCGAGTGCAGATAGGCCGCGCCAATGAGCCAGATCGCCATGGGCAGGAACAGGTAGTCGAGCAACACCGCCCACCCGGTGATGAAGCCCAGCTGCGGGCTGATCGATTTGCGCACGTAGGTATAGGCGGACCCGGCGACCGGAAAGGCGCGCGCCATGTGGCCGTAGCTCAAGGCGGTAAAGAGCATGGCGATGGCGGCAGCGAGGTAGGCTGCGGGTACCCTCCCTCCCGTGGTCTCGGCCAGGATACCGAATGTGCCCAGGACGATGATGGGGGTCATGTAGGCGATGCCGAAAAGCACCACCGAGCCCAGCGAAAGCGTTCGCTTGAGTGTGGCCATTACTGCTTGCTCCAGCTTGTGATTGTTATTCAGAGTCGAACACGCTGCCGTCCCTGGCGGCCTTGCATTCCAGTAAGAGAGCCTGGAAGGGTGGAATATTCAGGAGGGGATGATCAGTTCGCGAAGGCCGTTGGCGTGCTCGACCTGTTCACCCGGCAGCTGGATGCGGCGCTGGGCGATGTAGGTGTAGTCGCGCCGTGACTGCTGCAGTTGCTCCATGGTCAGCTCGACGGTCATGCGGCACTCGCCACGGCCGGCTTCGCACAGCAACTGGCCGTACGGGTCGACGACTGCACTGCCGCCAGCGAAAACCAGGCCGCCATCACCGTCGCCCACGCGGTTGACCATGACCGCGAAGGCCTGGTTTTCCATGGCGCGTGCGGTGATGGCGGTTCTGTGGGTGGGCCCGTACGGGTCCATGTTGCCGTTGGTGACAATGATCAGTTCTGCGCCCAGCTGCCCCAGGGCACGGGCGGTTTCGGGGAATTCGATGTCAAAGCAGATCAGCAGGCCGACACGGATGCCTTTGAACAGGGCTGTCGCAAAACGGTCGCCTGGGGTGAAAACCCCGCAGTCCGATGCCCAAAGGTGGGTCTTGCGGTAGGTGAGCGCTACGCCTTCAGGCGTGACCAGCACGGTGGTGTTGTAGAAACGGCCGTCGCCTGCGGCTTCGGCCATCCCGACGACCACGGCAACGTTTTGCGCTTGTGCGGCCTGTTGGACTGCCGTGATGCTCGGGCCATCCAGTGGCTCGGCGATGCGTCCGATGTTTTCTTCGGTTGGGAAGCCCATCAACTGGGTTTCCGGGAAGACCAGCAGATCGGTATCGGCGCCGCAGTTGCCGATCGCCTCGATGGTGCGCTGCAGGTTGTACGCGGTATCGCCATCGCGACCGGCCAGTTGGACAAGCTCTACCTTCATTTCCAATCCTCGACTAACGGCTTCGACCGCCATGCCCTGGCGGCATGGGGTGTAAAAAACGATCCCGGTACAGGTTCGCTCAGCGTAAGCTAGCCCGGATTATGGGGTGGTCATCATGGCGGGGGGTATTACGCCCACGTGGTAACCCAACAGGGGTAGAGGATGAATTTTACGCTGCACGACATCGCCTGGCACCGATCGGTAGGCCAATTGATCGAAACCCTCGACAAGGACCACTTCTGGACAGCCCTGGTGCGGTTGCTGAACGAGTACGTTGCCTGCGACAGCTGGGTTGCGCTGCTGTTTTCCGCAGGGCGCCCGCAGGTGTTCGCCGAATGCCCCAGTGCAGACGGCAACCCTGACCCGCTGTTCCAGGACTACCTGAACGGCCTGTACCTGCTGGACCCGTTCTACGTGGCCAGCCGAGAGGCTGCGGTGTCCGGCCTGGTGCGCCTGGCGGATGTGGCCCCTGAATGTTTCGAGCAGACGGACTACTACCAGCGCTATTTCCGGCTTAACGTGGTTGCCGATGAAATTCAGTTCAACGTGCAGCTGGATGCGCAGCGCACGTTGTGCCTGTCGTTGGGTAGCAAGCGCCGGTTCAGCATCGAGCAGGTCACCCTGCTGGAACTGTTGCGGCCTTGGGTCACTGCGCTGATGCGCCAGCGGATGACGTTCGAGCGCGAGTTGCTGGAAGAGGCCACCAAGCCCGCGCCGCACTGGCAAAGCCGCATGGAGGACAGGGTCGAGCAGATGGAGTCGCCGCTGACCGGGCGTGAGCTGGAGGTGGGCCGGCTGATGCTCAGCGGGTGTTCCAGCAAAGAGATCGCGCGCAAGCTTGAAATCTCCGTGGAGACAGTGAAAGTGCACCGCAAGCATATGTACAGCAAGCTGGGTATCAAATCGCAGTCGGAGCTTTTTTCGCTGTTTCTTCAGGCCCAGCTGGGTTGATTCCGGCCAACTGCATGCCCCCTCTCATGTGGCTGTACATGACTTGTTGCTTTGGCAGGGACCCTGTGTGTGGGTTTACCCGCGAACACCGGCTTGGCCGGTGCCATCCACCGCGTCGCCTGCTTCGCGGGCATGCCCGCTCCCACAAGGACCGCGCTGGCACCCAGGCCTGCGCTGCATCTTCAGATTCGACTGGTAATCAGAAATGACCCGCCCGCTGTTTGTTTCCATCGATGGGCCCAAGGGCACCGGCAAGACCACGCTTCTGGAGGCGGTTACCAAGGCCCTGAGGGCTGACAACAAGAAAGTGATCCGGCTTTGCGAGAAAAAAAGCGACCCCTACCGGGGGGAAACCATGGCCCTCGTCAATCAACTGGTCAGAAACCCCTCCCGGGACCTGGAATTGAGGGTTTGCGAGCGCTTCGCCGAAAGCCGTGCCTGGATTTCCCGGCATGTGCTGCCGAGGCAGCCAGTAGACAGCATCATCCTGATCGATCGCTGGTACCCGTCTGATGCCGCATTTCGCCGCAGCGTGGCGTTCGACGAGATCCTGCGCCTGAACCTCGAGCGAAATGTGCAAGTGCCCGATTTGCATGTCGGCGTTGTCACGGCCCCTGATACTTCATGGGCAAGGGCCGCGGCACGAACGCGCGGGTTGGGCAGTACGGTGATCCATAGCCTGGACGAGCAGGTTGCCTGTACCGAGGCGTTCGAACGTGCGGTTGTGGAACACGGCTGGGTACTGTGCCGTAATGAAGGGGCCATCGAGGATGCAACGCGGCAGGTAGCGGCCGAGATCGATGGCGTGCTTCGACCACGTCATCGCTTGCGCTGCGAGCACTGAAACTTTAATCCAGTCATGTTCCTGTCCCAGGGAGAAATACGATGACAATCGATTCGCTGGCCTTTACGCCATGGTCCGCGCTGGCCGGTGGTGTGTTGATCGGGCTGGGGGCTGGCCTGTTCGCTGTGGTGAACGGCCGTATTGCGGGAATAAGCGGTTTGCTTGGTTCGATGCTGCAGCGAGGCGGGGAAGGGCGCAGGGAAAAACTGGCCTTTCTTCTGGGGTTGCTGGCAGCACCGCTGCTGTGGGGGATATTTGCCACGCTGCCGTCGCCGCGCTTCACCACCGCATCGTGGACACTCATCGCAGCGGGCCTGCTGGTAGGGCTCGGCACCCGCTACGGCAGCGGTTGCACCAGCGGCCACGGCGTCTGTGGCCTGTCGCGCCTGTCACCCCGTTCGGCAGTGGCAACGCTGTGCTTCATGGCCACCGGTTTTGCCACGGTGTATGTGGTCCGCCACCTCGTACAAGGGGCCTGACATGCCAGTGTTCAGTGGTTTTATCGCCGGGCTGCTGTTCGGCGTGGGGTTGCTGCTGGCAGGCATGGCCGACCCCGCCAAGGTGCTCGGTTTCCTCGACATTGCCGGGCAATGGGACCCTTCGCTGGCGTTGGTGATGATCGGGGCGATTGCCGCGGCATGGTTGCCGATGCGCTGGGCGCGCGGTCATTCAATGGCACTGCTGGGTGGGGCGATGCAATTGCCCGGCCGACGTGATGTGGACCGACGTCTTATCGGTGGCAGCCTGGTATTCGGCATTGGCTGGGGGCTTGCGGGCATCTGCCCGGGGCCGGCTTTGGTGCTGCTGCCTGCAGGGTACTGGCAGGCCTGGCTGTTCGTCGCTGCGATGCTGGGTGGCATGGGGTTGTTCCAGTGGCTTCAGGTTCGCCGTGCTAGCTGATGGTCGGGCTGCCTGAGAAAACCGGCTGGACTATTGATAGACATCAATATGGCAGGGCGCCGCTGGCACATGATCGAGTGACACATCCAGGCCGCAGAGGTGTGCCATGTCCAACCCGCAAAGACTACTGCTCATCGCGTCACCATTGATGCGTCGCACCCCGGTCTATGACCGTGCCGCAGCGCTGGCCAAGGCCAAGGGAATGGCGCTGCACATCGTGGCATTCGATTACCTGGAAGGGCTGGCCACGGCGGGCCTGGTCAATGACCAGGCACTGGCCACCATGCGCGACGGGTATGTGCAACAGCACCGCCAATGGCTGGAATCCCAGGCGCTGTCGATGCGGCGCAACGGCGTGACAGTGACCACCGAGGTGGTATGGGCCCAGCATCCGCTGGATGAAATCCTGGTGCATCTGCGCGAGCAGCCGTTCGCCATGCTGGTCAAGGCGTTCGAGCACGAACCATGGTGGATGCGCGCGATGTTCACCTCGCTCGATATCCAGTTGTTGCGCGAAGCACATGTTCCACTGCACCTGGTGCACAAGGCCGAGCACGCCCTGCCGCGCAGGATTCTCGCAGCCGTGGACCTGTCCCGGCCGGACGATCAGTATGCGGGGTTCAACGACCGGATCATCAGCGAAGCGCTGAAACTTGCGCTGCAATGCAACGCAAGCCTGGACGTGCTGTATGCCTACGATCTGGGCTCCATGTACCTGGATGCTGGCGGCAATCGGGAACATTCGTTCCTGTTCGATTCAAACCTGGCCCAGACCCTGCACGAGGCCCAGAGCGACGCTTTCCAGGCATTGGCGGAGCGCAACGGGATCGCCGCCGAACAACGTCACATGCGGGTAGGGGACCCGGCCAAGGTCCTGGCACTGTTCATGGAAGCCAACGCCATCGATGTGGTTGTGATGGGAAGCCATCATCACCATGGCGTCGGCTGGTTCATTGGCAGCACCACCGAGCGGGTACTGCACCGGTTGGGCAACAGTGTGCTGATTGTTTCGCCCGAGCGTTGAACGGCAGGGGCCTTGGCTATCCGTAGCCAGAGGCTATTGATCATCGCCACATCCGGCCGGAGGTTTTCCATGGGCCATTATCGACAACTGCTGGTGCTGCTCACCGACGTTGACCCGCATTCGGCCGCTTTGCGCAGGGCCCTGGCCCTGGCGCATGCAAGCGGCGCCGCCGTGCATGTGCTCGGGTTGTTCGAGCCCGTCGAGGAACATCTGCTGCGCGAAGAGCGCTTGAATGAGGCCGATGAACAGCGCCAGTACGAGGAATTTCGGGAGCGGCTTGCGGGGCTGATCGAGCGGCACCGGTCCGGTGGTGTCCCGCTGACGCACGACAGTGTGTACGCCGACGACCTGCGTAGCGAGGCCATCGACTACATCACCGAGCTCCAGCCCGATATGGTCATCAAGGACAGCGAGGCCACACCGGTACTGGCGCGCGTGTTCGGCACACCGCTGGACTGTATGCTGATGCGCGCGACCAAGGGGCTGACGCACTTTGTGCCCAAGGCCGCCACGGCATTGCCGAAACGCATACTGGTAGCCGTGGATACCGCCTTGAGCGAAACCCCCGACGCCCAGGCTGCGTTCAATCGGGCGCTCATCCAGTCAGCACGAGCGTTGGCACTGCAGTGCGACGCTCGGCTGGACCTGTTATCGGCATACAACCTGGCCGGGGTTTTCGCCGCCGATATCAACCTCACCCAGACGTGGATCGATGAAATGCGCGATGCCTTGCAGGCGAGCTTCGACACGCTGGCCGATAGCCAAGGCGTTCCCCAGGAGCGCCGGCACTTCAAGGAGGGGCCGCCGGTGCAGGTGATTCGCGAGCAAGTGCTTGCCTTGGATATCGATGTCGTGGTGATGGGCGTCGTTCAGCCCAAGGGGCTGGACAAGCTGCTGGGCGATACCACCGAACGTATCGTCAGCAAGCCGCCATGCAGTGTGCTGGCGGTTCATCCCCGTGTAATCGATACGTGGGAGCCGTAGCGCCAGCCCCCGTGCATTGACGGCGATGCGGGAGGTGTCATGGATACACAAGCAAGGGCAAAGCTCAGGGCCTGGTTAAAACGCCCCCGGGGCAGTTTTGGCTGGATCGCAGCGATCGCCACGTTGGTGCTGGTGGCCTCTGTTTACCAGGCGCTGAGCCCGGTATGGCGGCTGCCAATGCGTACCCCGGCAGTGCTGCTGGCTTTGTTTGCATTGAGCGCAGCAGTCGGATGGGCCGTGCAGCGCAGCGTCAAGCGCATGGTTGGCAATACCATTTTCACCGGTGGCGCCATCGGCTGGCAGGCAAGGCTCAAGCGCATCCGGGCGGTGGCCAGGGAGTCGAACATTCTGTTGGCCATGTTGGCGTTGATGGCAGGGTTTGGCGCAGGCACGCTATGGCTGGCCGGGCGTACCGTGGAGAACATCGTCAATGCGTGCGAGGCCAATTTCCAGGCTCAGGCCGCTGTTCCGCAAAACGCGCCTATCGTCGCACAGGTGGCAAATCCGGTCTGCCAGTGCCTGGCACAGACGTTTCTGGATCGCAACGGGGTGATTCGGCTGGCGCTGTTCAATACACCGCTACTGGACGCGAGTACATTGAAGGGCGTTACCGCAATTGATGAGCGGCGGTGCCTCGAGCAACTGGATCTGTTGCTTTGATCATTGTCAAAGCGGTGCACCATGTACGAACCCTGGTGGATTGCTGCATCATGCCCGGCCAATTACCGCCCCAGGGAGACAGCGATGATCAAGACTGGCGATACACTGCCCGACGTAACGCTTTACCAGTACAGCAACGGCGAGGGCGGCTGTGCGATCGGCCCGAACGCGTTTTCCCTGCACGAGCGCTGCAAGCAGAAAAAAGTGGTGATCTTCGGCTTGCCTGGTGCCTTCACGCCAACCTGTTCGGAGCGGCATGTTCCGGGCTACGTGGCTGCGGCACAAGATCTGTTCGCTGCCGGGGTTGCCGAAATTCTCTGTGTTTCGGTCAATGATGCATTCGTCATGAATGCCTGGGGCGCGAGCCTGCAGGTGGGCGAGGCGGTCAGGATGATTGGCGATGGCAACGGTGAGTTCAGCGAGGCGCTGGGCCTGATCCAGGACCTCTCGGCACGCGGCATGGGCCGGCGTTCGCAACGCTATGCCATGTTGGTCGACGACCTGGTGGTCAGGCACATCGCGGTCGAAGCACCCGGCAAGTTCGAGTGCAGCGACGCTGCAAGCATGTTGGCTGTTTGTAAGCCCTGAAGGCATACACCGTTACTGTGGGAGCGGGCGAGCCCGCGAAACGGCCACCGCGGTGCATGGCACCGGCTGCGCCGGTGTTCGCGGGCACGCCCGCTCCCACAGGGGATGTGACCCGCTCTCGAATACTGTTCCCTGCGCGACAGCGCAGCTCGAAGGGCTGGGCAATTGGCCCGTCAACCTTTACTCGCCGCCTCACGCCGGGATGGTTTCAACTGAACCCCCTCCCAGCGGGCAATCACCAGTGGCGCTATTGCATTGCCGAGCACGTTCAGCGTGGTAGTCCCGCTTTCGATCACTCGGAAGATGCCTGCCACCAGCGCCACAGCATCGAGGGGAAGCCCGGCAGATGCCAGCGTGGCCGAGAGGATGATGATTGCGAAGCCTGGAACACCGGCTGCGCCCTTGGAGGTGAGCACCATGGTCACGACCAGCAGTATTTGCTGGGACAGTGTGAGGTCTATACCGTAAAGCTGGGCGATGAAGATCGTCGCGACTCCCAGGAAAATCGACGCCCCATCCAGGTTGAACGCATACCCGACCGGTACTACGAAGCTGACGATACGCCTGGGAACACCATAGTGTTCAAGCTTCTCCATCAGCTGTGGCATTACCGCCGCGGATGCCGCACTCGAGCACGCCAGGATCAGCTCATCCTTGAAATAGCGGACAAGCTTCGACAGGTTCTCGCCGATCAACAGGCAGATGCCGCCAAGTACGATCAGTGCGAAGAGGATCAGTGCCAGGTAAACGACCCCGATCAACTTCATCAATGGCAGCAGGGAGGCGAAGCCGAAGGTTGCCACGGTGGAACCGATCATGCCGAACACCCCAATGGGCGCGTATGCCATGACATAGTTCACCAGCTTGAACATTGCGTCGGCGGTGCCCTGCAGTGTTGCCACGACTGGCGCACTCTTTTCGCGCGGCAAGGCGTTCAGGGCCATGCCGAACAGTACCGCGAAGAACAGGATGGAAAGCAGCTTGCCTTCGGACAGCGACTGGAAGAGGTTGTCCGGCACAATGTTCTGCAGGATCAGCAAAGCGCCTTTGGCAGGTTCCGATTTAATGCTCGCATCGCCTCCCGCCATGCCGGCGATCACCGTACCTGAACCAGGCTCCAGAAGATTGGCCAGCACGAGCCCGACAATGATGGCCAAGGTGGTGATTGCGAAAAAGTAGCCGAGGGACTTGACCCCCATACGGCCAAACGACTTGTTGTCGCCACCCCCTGCAATGCCGAGCACCATGCAGCAGAAGACGATGGGCACGACAATCATCTTCATCATCTTGATGAAGATGTCACCCAGGGGTTTGAGCACTTCACTGCTGACCCATTGTTGATGTTCCGGGTGTGTATTCAAGAACCAGCCAACGCCGATGCCGAGCAACAAGCCGATAACGATCTGCCAGACCAGTGGGACTTTTTTCATGACGCCAGCCTATTTTTATTGATTTAAGGTGTGCTGCGCTGTTGGCAGTAATTGAAGGCGTGAGCGAAGGGCTCACGCCCGGGGGCACGCGGGCAAACAACGCTATTTGGCGAAGATCTGCCCCATGTCCTTGAAGGCTTTGAACTCCAGCGCGTTACCACACGGGTCGAAGAGGAACATGGTGGCTTGCTCGCCCACCTGGCCTTTGAAGCGGACGTAGGGCTCGATGACGAATTCGGTACCCAGGTCGGTCAGGCGCTTGGCAAGCGCTTCCCACTCGTCCCACTGCAAAATCACGCCAAAGTGAGGGGCTGGCACATTGTGGCCGTCTACCGGGTTGCTCAGCGCATGTTCCTGGTAGGGCATCTTGGGATGTTCGTGGATGACCAGTTGATGGCCATAGAAGTTGAAGTCGACCCATTGGGCTGCGGAACGTCCTTCTTCAAGGTTGAACACCTCGCCGTAGAACTTGCGAGCCGCGGGAATATCGTAAACCGGAATGGCGAGATGGAAGGGGGACAGGCTCATCAGAAACTCCTTGAGGGCTATGGGTAACGACCTGTGAAGCAACAGGTCGTCATTGGGGGGGGGCTTGTTTCTCGTTTTTGCCGATTCTAGGAGTGGCCAAATAATAAAAAAATCAATATATTTTTCTTAAAAACACAAAGGAAAATTGTGAATGATCCGCGAGCTCAAGACCCTGATTGCCGTGGCCCGGGAGGGCACGTTCGCTGCAGCCGGGCTCAAGGTGAACCTGACCCAGGCGGCCGTAAGCGCGCAGATGCAGAGGCTGGAGGCCGAACTGGGGTATGAAATCTTTGAACGCAAAGGCCGCAACGCCCAGCTGAACAGGCGCGGGCAGCAGATTCTGGAGCAGGCCCAGGAGCTCGTCAGGCTCTACAACAGCCTGGGTTCCAGTGCTCAGGGTGTGGCGCCTACCGTGCAGGTAGAGGTCGGCGCTATCGCGTCGGTACAGAGGTCACTGCTGCCACAAGCACTGGCGCAGTTTCATGGCGCCCGGCCTGAATGTCGCACGCGGATCATCCCTGGCCTGTCGCTGGAGCTGCTGAGTGCGGTAGATGCCCGGGAAATCGACATCGCCGTGATCATCAGGCCGCCGTTCGAATTGCAAAGCGATCTTCACTGGACAACGTTGGCAAGCGAGCCTTACAGGCTGATAGTTCCAGCCGGGCTCGCGGATGCCGAGTGGAGCGAAATGCTTTCGACCCAACCCTTCATTCGCTACGATCGCTCGTCATTTGGTGGGCGCCAGGTCGACCGCTTCCTTCGACAATTTCATTTCAATACCAGAGACGTGTGCGAACTGGACGAACTGGATGCCATCACCGAACTGGTCGGGAAGGGTGTGGGGGTAGCGTTGGTGCCACAAACAGTCAGCCGAGACGCCTGGCCTGCCTCCGTGCGCGCCTATGATCTTGGCGGCCACACGTTTCATCGCGACATTGGCCTGGTTCACCCTGCAAACGTTGCCTTGAGCGTGCAGGTTACGCTCTTGGTCCAGCTGATTGTCGAGGCGGCTGTTCAATGCCACTGACAACCTGAACCGGCGCACCCGGTTCAGGTTTGGCAGGCCAGCGACGGCTACGCGGCAAAGTCGGTAGATAGCGACAGGTCCCGCCACTGGGCCAGTTCTTGCTCGACCGCGCTGTTCTTGGCCTCGATGCGCGCGACGGCGTCGCTGCCCAGCGCCAGGCGCAGTGGCGGGTTCGCCGCATTGGCCAGAGCCAGCAGGGCTTCGGCCAGCTTCGCCGGGTTGCCCGGCTGGGCATGGTTGGCTGCCTCGGCGTGGTGGCGCATGACGCCAACGGTGGCTGCGTAGTCAGGCAGCTCCAGGGCTGTCTTCACCAGCGATTGGTCATCCAGGAAGTCGGTACGGAAGAAGCCCGGCTCGACCACGGTCACCTTGATCCCCAAGGGGGCCAGCTCCTGATGCATCGCTTCGCTGATGCCTTCGACCGCGAACTTGGTCGAACCGTACACCCCCCAGCCCATGTAGGCCTGGTAGCCGCCGAGCGACGAGATGTTGATCACGTGGCCGCTGCGTTGGCGACGCATGTGGGGCAGTACGGCGCGGGTTACGTTGAGCAGCCCGAAAACGTTGGTGGCGTACAGCCGTTCGGTTTCGCTGGCGCTGGTTTCTTCTACCGCGCCGAGCACGCCAAAACCGGCATTGTTGACCAGCACGTCGATTTGCCCGAAATGCTTGATGCCAGCAGCGACCGCCGCATGGGCGTCCTCTTCGCGGGTCACATCCAGGCGCACGGCCAACAGGTTCGGGTGCCGGCCAAGGCGAGCCTCGATGTCTTCCGGGTTACGCGCCGTTGCGATGACGGCGTCACCCGCTGCCAGGGCCTGTTGGGCGATCAGGGTGCCGAAACCGCGGGAAGCGCCAGTAATGAGCCAGGTACGCATGTCAACTCCTCCTGTATCCGACCCTGCACCATGCGGGCCTTCTCGATGAGTTGAGCGAACTTTAAAATCTGCGGATTGATGTGATAATCCCATGAATATTACATAGGCCTTTGAGTAGCTTTCAGTAATGAAGCCAACCAGCACCGCCGACTTGTCCCTGTTCCTGTGCATTGCCCGCCACCTGAACTTCAGCCGCGCGGCGGTCGAGCTGGGCCTTACGCCCTCGGCCCTCAGCCATGCGCTGCGGGCCCTGGAAACCCGTCTTGATGTTCGCCTGTTCAACCGCACCACGCGCAGTGTGGCGCTTACCGAGGCCGGAGAGCGTCTTTACCAGAGGCTGCAACCGGCCTTTCGGGACATCGCCGACGCGCTGGAGGACCTCAACAACTTCCGCGACAAACCGTCAGGCAACCTGCGCATCACCGCCGGGCGCGCCGCAGTAGAGCTCGCGTTACTGCCACTGGCTAATCGCTTTCTGCTGGCGTATCCGGATATACGCCTGGAAATCGTCAGTGACGATGCGCTGGTGGACATGGTGGGCGCCGGCTTTGACGCCGGCGTGCGCCTGGGGGAGCGACTCCAGGCGGACATGGTTTCGCTGCCCATCGGCCCTTACCTTCGTTCGGTGGTGGTGGCGGCGCCCGCGTTCTTCGATCGATATCCTGTTCCACAGCACCCGCAAGACTTGAAGCAGCTACCTTGCATCGGGCACCGCTTCCCAGGTGGCGCACTTTATCGATGGGAATTCGAGCGCGGGGGCGTGCAACTGGAGGTCGATGTCCAGGGGCCCTTGGTATTGGGTGACGTCAGCCTGATGCTGGCGCCTGCCTTGCAAGGGCTCGGCCTGGCCTATGTGTTCGAAGACATGGCCAAGGAACACCTGGAGCGTGGCCATTTGCAGCAGGTGCTGGAGGACTGGTGTCACTACTACCCCGGGCTGTATCTGTACTACCCGAGCCGCCGCCAGGTGCCTGCGGCGTTGAGGGCCTTCATCGAGTTCGTACGGGAGCAGCGCTAGCGTGAGCGTGGCTTTTGGAGGCAGGTAGGGAAGGGCTAAACTGGCGCCAGTTCCAGACGTTTCGCTTTGCCGTCGCTGCCTGCATACCCCGGAGGTAACTCATGGCTTCTACACCTGAAAGGCTCTTTTTCGAGGACTTGCAAGTAGGTGAGTCCTTCATGAGTGGCTCGTATGAAATGACCCAGGAACGGATCCTGAGTTTCGCCTCGGAGTTCGACCCCCAGCCATTCCATACGGACCCCGATGCTGCCCAAAAAACCTTTTTTGCTGGGCTGGCTGCTAGCGGCTGGCATACCTCCGCAGTCACGATGCGGTTGTTGGTAGAGAGTGTTCCAGTGGCTGGAGGGCTCATCGGCGCCGGTAGCGAAATCAGCTGGCCAAGGGCCGTGCGACCAGGTGACCTGTTGCGAGTGACCACAACCATAAGGGAGCTTGCCGCGTCGAAGTCGAAGCCTGATCGGGGCTTCGCTGTCCTTGAGAGCATCACGCTCAATCAGGACGATGCCGTATGCCAAACCACTGTTTCAAGGGTATTGGTGTTTCGCCGGCCAGATGCGTAAGGCCCCGAACGTCCACATCAATCAATGCTCATGGGCATGCGAGTGAACGGTCAGGGCACCCGGCACCTTGGTCCGTTCGAGCCCGCCGTGGTCCAGCCACCGAAGCGTCTGCTCATAGGCCCGCTCCAGCAATGACTCGGTCTGGTCGAAGTTGAATACCGAGACATCCACCGGGCACAAGGGCGGGACGATATGCAGGCTGGTGAGCGTGCGGAAGTGTTCGATGTCACTCACAAGCTGGCGCATGCTCATCAGGTTGACAGTGTGCAGGGCCAAGGCGACGAGGCCGCGGGGCGGTTGAGTCAAGGCGCAGCTGAGCCCGGTGGGGATTACCACGACATTGCTGGCGCCCAGCGCTACGGCTGTCGAAATAGGCGTGTTGCTTGCCACACCGCCATCCACCAGGAACTGGCCGCCGATCTGCACGCAAGGGAACACCAGCGGGATCGCGGCGCTGGCCAGTAGCGCCTGCTCGAGTTCGCCATTGCACAGCACTGTCTCGGCACCACTGAGCAGGTCGGTGGTGACGATATGCAGGGGCAGTTTCGCATCCTCGATGCGATGGATCGGCAGCGCCTTGCCAAGCAATCGGTGCAAGGCCGCTGGCTGCAGAAGGAAACCACGCCGTTTGAGCAGGCCTCGGCAGGTATCGAGCCAGGACAAGGGGAAGATGTCGGTTCTGCTCAGGCCTCGCCAGAATTCGGCGAGTGTCTCGACACCCTGAGCATTGGGCCTTGCTGCAAAGTAGGCACCGTTGATGGCGCCTACCGAGGCGCCAACCACCATGTCGAACTGGACTTCGGCTTCGACCAGGGCCCGCAGCATCCCCACCTGAACCGCACCCAGACTGCCGCCGCCAGCGAACACGATTGCGGTTTGCGTAGGCATGATTACTGTCTCTGCGCAGACGTGTGTCGACTGAGTGTAGTTGGCCAGGTGCCGGCGGGGTTGGTTGCGGCGGCTGCTGTGCACGTCTCATTTCTTGCCCGGCAATACCGAACCGAGAACTTGCCTGGCCGTCTGCACGATGACCCCAGCCTGGTCCGGGTCGCCCTTGAGCAGGCTGCTGGCGAACTTCTTCGCCTGTTCAAGCTTGATGTGCGGCGGCAAGGGAGGTACGTCCGGATCGGTCTTGAACTCGATCAACACCGGCCGGTCAGCCGCCAGGGCTCGCTCCCAGGCGTCGGCAATGTCTTCTTCGCGTTCCACATAGATGCCTTGCAAACCGATGGAGATGGCGAACAGATGGTAGGGCACATCAGGAATCGCCTGTGAGGCCTCGAACTTGGGGTCGCCCTCCATTACCCGTTGTTCCCAGGTCACCTGGTTGAGGTCTTCGTTGTTGAACACCGCGCAGATCCACTGTGGGTTTTCCCACAGGCGCCAGTACTTGGCGACGGTGATCAGCTCGGCCAGATTGTTCATCTGCATCGCCCCGTCACCCACCAATGCCACCACGCTGCGCTGCGGATGGGCGAACTTGGCGGCGATGGCATAGGGTACCGCCGCGCCCATGCTGGCCAGGCCTCCGGACAACGAGCACTGCATGCCCTGGCGTATCTGCAGGTCGCGGGCAAACCAGTTGGCGCAGGACCCGGAGTCGCTGGTGACGATGGCGTGGTCGGGCAGGCGAGGGGAGAGTTCGTGCACCACGCGCTGGGGGTTGATCGGGTCAGCCTTGAGCAAGGCGCGTTTCTGCAGGGTCTTGTCCCAGTCTGCGCGCCAGCCTTCGACCTTGTCGCGCCAACGGCGCTCGGTCTTGTGTTCGAGCAATGGCAGCAGTGCCCGCAGCGTTTCGCTGGCGTCGCCGACCAGGTTGACCTCCATGGGGTAGCGCAGGCTGAGCATGTCTGGCTGCAAATCGATCTGCACGCCACGGGCCTGGCCTTCCTCAGGCAGGAATTCGGCGTAGGGGAAACCAGAGCCGATCATCAGCAAGGTGTCGCATTCGTTCATCAACCGATAACTCGGTTCGGTACCTAGCAGCCCGATGGCGCCGGTGACCCATGGCAGGTCGTCTGGCACTACGGCCTTGCCCAGCAGCGCCTTGGCCACGCCTGCACCAAGCGTTTCAGCTACCGCGATCACCTGCTCGGTGGCTTGCAGTGCACCGGCACCGACCAGGATCGCCACTTTTCGTCCGGCGTTGAGTACCTCGGCGGCACGTTGCAGGTCCTGCTCGAAAGGCACCACCTTGGGCCTGCTGTAGCCGATGCCGGAATGCACCGTGCCATGGGCTTTCGGTGGTTCGTGGTAGGGCAGGTCCTGCAGGTCGTTGGGCAGGATGATTGCGGTGACCCGGCGTTCGCCGACGGCGGTACGTACAGCGCGATCGAGCAAGTGGCGCACCTGTTCCGGAGTCGAAGCCTGCTGGACGAAGGCACCTGCGACGTCCTTGAACATCGACAGCAGGTCCAGCTCCTGCTGGTAATGCCCGCCAAGCGCTGCTCGCGCCTGCTGACCGACGATGGCCAGCACTGGCTGGTGATCCATGCGCGCGTCATACAGGCCGGTAAGCAGATGTGAAGCGCCGGGGCCGGAGGTGGCAATGCACACGCCCAATTCGCCGGTGAACTTGGCATGGGCGCTGGCCATGAAGGCCGCCATTTCCTCGTGGCGTGCCTGGATGAACTGGATCTTGCCCTCGGCCCGGCTCAACGCCCCGAATACCCCGTTGATGCCGTCGCCGGGGTAGCCGAAGATGCGCCGCACCCCCCATTGATACAAGCGCTCCACCAGAAAGTCGCCTACCGTGCTGGTCATTGCCTTCTCCCGTCCTGTGACCGATAGGGGTCTGGACTTGGCTCGGATCGGGAAAGTTTCAAGCGTGTGCGCACTGGTCTACCGACTGGAACCTTGCATGAGCCATCGGGTTCGCAAGTGAACGGACAACAGGATCAGGATGCTCGACATGAATGCGACAGACACTGCGGGTGCCACCGTGCAGACCTTGTATTTCAAGGACGACGGTGCAACGCCGAACAGCCGTTTTCCGGTATTGCTGTACCGCTTGCAACTCAACCCGTCGCAAGACTGCGCCAGTGCCTTCGAGGCGCTGTTCACCGCACACCAGTGGGTGCCGCTGTGGCGCGGTGGGATCTTCGATTACCATCACTTCCACCCCAATGCTCATGAAGTTCTTGGCGTCGCATGCGGCAGGGCGCGGGTGACGCTGGGCGGCGAAGCGGGGCAGACCATAAGCGTGAAGTGCGGCGACGTACTGGTACTGCCGGCAGGAACTGGCCATCGCTGCGTCGAGAGCAGCGACGATTTTCTGGTGGTCGGCGCCTATCCCAAGGGGCAGGAAAACTACGATATCCAGCGCCCAGAAAGCGCAGCGCACCAGCAGGCGCTGGCGCGAATCGCTTCCGTGCCCGACCCCGCACAAGACCCGGTCAACGGCACGCGTGGCGCCCTGATGACGGCCTGGCGCTGAGTTCCTGAGCCGGTCGTCGTCGCTGCTGAACGGCTGCATTCAAGCCAGGATCAATCGAGCTGAGTCGCCTGATTTCACTCAGCCAGCAGGAGTTACAGCGATGGCCAAGTACCTGTACCTGATCAGCTACATCCTCGACAACCAACCCGGCACCTGCGAGTTGCGCAGCGACCAGGAGGACCTGAGCCGCGAAGCGGCGCGCGATTACCTGCAAGGCATGCACCGCAACGAAGCGTCATCTTTCACTGACGTGCAGGTGCAGCGTCTGGAGCACGACCATGAGCCAGGCACATCGCCGGGGCATTATCAGCAGCCATGAAAAGGTGAGGGCTGGCAGATGAAACGAAGAGGTGAAACCTACAGACGGTGGTGCGACCCGATCCTGCACCATCAGACCCATGAGGAAACGCTCGGCACCGGCACCTGCCTGGAGGTGCAGACGCGCTTGTCACGCACAGGCGCCACGCAGTTGTTCATCGGGGTCTATCGCACCGACGGTTCGGTGCTATACGAACGGATCTACGACCAGCGCGCAGGGGAAACCATGAGGCGGGCGCTGCTGTGGGGTGTTGGGTATGCCCGGCGCGTCGCGGGTGAGTGCGAGGCGTTGCGTAGCGAACCAGCAGGTAGTTGAATGATTCATCTGGGTTGCGCTGGCTGGAGCCTGTCGAGCCGTTACGCCGAGGCATTTGCGCAGCCCGGTAGCCACCTGCAACGCTACGCCAGCCGCTTCAATGCGGTGGAAATCAACAGTTCCTTCTACCGACCCCATCGCCCCGAAACCTACGCCCGTTGGGCTGCGTCCGTGCCTGAGCATTTCCGCTTTGCGGTGAAGGTGCCCAAGGCCATCAGCCATGAGCAGCGGCTCTGCGGGTGCGAGGATGCGCTGGACAGGTTTCTTGCTCAATGCGGGCAGTTGGGCGACCGCCTGGGTTGCCTGCTGGTACAACTGCCGCCATCGCTTGGCCATGACCCCGAGCATGCGCGACGTTTCTTCGAAAGCCTGCGGCAACGGTATGACGGGCCGGTAGCGCTGGAGCCCAGGCACGCCAGCTGGCAATCGGCGCAGCCGATGCTGGTCGATTTGCGCATCGCCCAGGTTGCCGCGAGCCCGTCGCGTTTCGTTACCGATGCGCAACCGGCTGGTTGGCCAGGGCTGGTCTACTGGCGCCTGCATGGCGAACCGAGGATCTACCACAGCGAGTATCCCGACGAATATCTGCAGCGTCTGGCTGAACGCTTGCAGCACAGCCTTGCCGCTGGAGTGCCCACCTGGTGCATTTTCGACAACACCGCCTCCGGTGCTGCGATAGCCGATGCACTGGCTCTGGAGCGGCATTTGCACTGAGGACGTGATGGAAACATGGCGATGGAAAAGACCGATGACCAACCAGTCAAAATTAATGAATCTTTTTACACGTTGCTCGCTCCATTAGTCTGAATTGGTGGAGGAGAGTGCAATGGCTGGACAGCAGTTGTATGTGATCGAGTACGAGCTTCATGGGGAATTTCGCACCTTCATCATCCGGCTTGAGCGTATGGACAACGCCGAAGCCTGGCACTGGGCAAGTTGCGATGCTGGCGTGGGTATCATTCCACGGTTCGGCCAGCACAAGATCAAGAAGGTCAGCCGGCCGATGGCTGAGCGCTACGGCATCAACAATGTGCGCTGGCGGGTATCGGGCGACGGGCCGGAGTTCGTCGCACCGACCATTGATGTAAAGAAATTCTCCAATAGCGGTACCGGCGGTACCTGAAGCTTGTCGTGACCAGGACCTGCCTGAAATCTTCAGGCAGGCCTTCATTCATGGGTTCACTTCTCAAGTTTCGAGGCACCATCATTCTCATTTTCAGGAGCCAGTACGTGCCGCAAATCATCACTCCAGGCACCCCTGAACACGAGATCAGCGAGCGGAACGCCCGTATGTTCGGTTCGCCAAAAGAGCGCCTTGATTTCTACCGCCGTGAAATCCAGTACGAGACCAGCATCCTCGCCAACCGCACTGACGCCTATCTTGCCGCACAGTCGTTTCTGGTGATCGCCTTCGTATCGTCGATGGGTAACCTCAACCAGAGCTGGGGCGAGATGTTCACGCTGGTGGTTCCGCCGTTTCTCGCATTGCTGGGGGTGTTGAGTTCACTCAATGCCTGGCCGGGCATTCGCGCGGCCTACAAGATCATCGAGCACTGGCAATTGAAACAGAGCCACCTTCTGCGCAGCGAGCCACTGATGGGTCTGGCATATGACGAATCGCCACTGTTCAGCGAGGCGGAAACCTCCCTGGCCGGGCACCGCAAGTCGTTGTTGTTTTCGCTGCGTACACCTTGGATATTCCTGGTCTTCTGGATGATTCTCGGTATTTACGCGGTCTTCATCCAGCTGGCCTGAGCAGCTCGGCTGCCCCCGAGACAACGCGGTGCTCCAATCGTTGTCGACGCTGATTACCGCCACCTTCAAAGCCTTTGCTCCGGTACCAATAACCAGGGTTGATTGCGCCATTTTCTCTGGGTCTCCAAGCAAATGTCATAGATCACAAACGCTGAACTCCTGCCGCCTCACCTGCGTCCCTCGAATGAATGCCTCAGTAAAGACGGCATCCACCCAACAATCAGCTTCGAGGGCGAAACGATGGACAAGACCAATCAAAGCTCGACCTCTCCACCCGGCAGCACCCAGGAACATGCCTTGATCGATGACGCCGGTGCGCTGCTTGGCGAGGCCAGGCACAGAGGCAGCGAGCAGTTCGAACACTACCGCGATAACGCAGCCGATCAGCTTGATTCGCTTGAGGAGGGGGCGCGCTCGGCTGCTGCTGCGCTGCAAGGCAACGACAGTCTCGGGCTGTCGCAGTACCTGAACCAGGCAGCAGAGTGCGTGGGTGAGTTTGCCGAGCAGGTACGCCATGAAAGTGCCGAAAGCCTGCTGCAGCGTGGTGCTCAGTTGGCCAGGAGCAACCCGGCGCTCTTCCTGGCCGGTAGCGTCGCCATCGGGTTTGCCGTATCGCGTTTCATGCGAGCCAGCACCAGCCATGAGTCCACTACCCCTGCGTCGTCCGCTGATTGGCGCCAGTCCCGCCCCGCGCAGCCCGTGCCTGATCGTGGTAGCGACGTATCCAACCGTGAACCTTTCACCCCCGTCGACCCAGTCGGCCCTGGTGCAGGCACGCCGGTCAGTGGCAGCCCGTTCGAGCGCGATCCACTCAAAGGAGGTGAATGATGAACAAAGACCCCTTGCATACCACCCCAGGCTTGCACACGGTGGAAGACGACGCCGTCGGTGTTGGCGGTTTGTTGCGCCAGCTGATGCGGGAAGTACCGGACCTGTTTACCAAAGAGCTGGCGCTGGCCAAGGCAGAGCTTCAGCAGAACCTCACCGCCCTCAAGGCCGGTACGGCTGCGGTGGCGGCGGGCGCGATCGTGATGCTGGCGGGCTTCGTCATCCTGTTGCTGGCGGCAGTCTACGCCCTGGCGATGGTGGTCGAGCCTTGGCTGGCAGCCTTGATCGTGGGCGCGGTCACCTTGGTGATCGGGTTCATCATGTTGCAGTCGGGCAAGAAACAGTTCGAACCCACGCACCTGGCCCCTGACCGCACCTTGCATGCCATGCAGCAGGACAAGGACACGCTGAAGAGGAAACTGCCATGACCACTTCCTTCGAACATGAAGCGCACAAAGACCCTGACTTGCTCGAGCAGGAAATCAACGCCAAGCGCGAGCACATCAGCGATCTGGTGGACGCCCTCGAACAGCGCCTGAGCCCGGGCCAGATAGTCGACCGAGTCCTGGCCTATGCCAAAGGCAATGGCGGCGAGTTCTTCCAGAACCTGGGCACCACCCTCAAGAACAACCCCGTACCCGCTACCCTGACGGTACTGGGCCTGGCTTGGCTGGGCCTGAACCAGAACCGCCCCTTCAACCCCGGGCCTGCGCACCAGGGCCCGGGGTTGGGCGAAAAGCTCGGCGACGCGGTGGACACGGTGAAGGGCGCTTTCGCGCAGGCGGGGGAGGCCGTGCACGACGCCAGCCAGAAGGTGCGCATGAAAGCCCATGACATGCGCGATCGGGCCAGCGAGCTTGGCAGCGGCGCCCGCGACTCCGTGGGGGCTTCTGCAGATACCCTGCGCCATTCGGCACACAAGGCCGCAGACCAGGCCACGGCTCTGAAAGGCCAGTTCGATCATCTGCTTCAGGAGCAACCGCTGGTATTGGCCGCTTTGGGGATAGCACTGGGTGCGGCATTGGGGGCGGCGCTACCCAGTACCCGCAAGGAAGACCAGCTGATGGGCGCCAGCAGCGATCGCTTGACCGACACACTCAAGGCCAAGGGTCGCGAGGTGAAGGCGTCGGTCGAAGAGTCGCTCGATCAGGCGGGTGGTAAAGCGTCGACACAGGCAGAGCGCAGGCCTGGAGACGCCGACCTTTCCTCGGGGTTGGGCTTCAATTCCTGATCCTGCGGCATCTTCGTCGTCGGCCCAACTGCCCCGGCAGAGGGCCGGCGGCTATCTGTGTGCAGGACAATCGCTTGCAGCTTGAATAAGGGAGGCTCTGCTGTGAAGATCGACGCGTTGTTGACCGAACTCCTCAATGCCCGTGGCCCCGGAGGGCAAGAGGATGAGGTGCGGGCTATTTGCCTTCGAGAGCTCGGCAGTTATTGCGATGACACGCACACCGATGCCGCCGGCAACGTGGTGGGGGTCATTCGCGCCGGGCTTGCATGCAATCCACAGACAGCCATACGTGTAATGGCCCATCTCGATGAGATCGCGATGATCGTCAAGAATGTCCACGAGAACGGCACCCTGGAGGTGCTGGCCCTCGGGGGAGCGCAACCGATCAGCTTTGGTGTCTGCCCCGTCGATATCTTGGGTGATGAGCAAATCCTGCCTGGCGTGCTGTCCATTGGCTCGATGCACAGTAGCGGTCGGACTGCCAACGGAAGAGATGTGCTGGCGGGAAACGTTCAGTGGAAGGACGTCCACGTGGTCACACGCAAGACCCGGCAGGACCTCCAGGAATTGGGGGTTCGGCCGGGTACCCGGGTCGTGCTCAGCCAGCACTGGCGTCAGCCATTCAAAGTACAGGACTGTATTGCTGCCCACTTTCTCGATGACCGTGCTCCCATCAGTGCTGTCATCCTCTGTGCGAAGCTGCTGAGTGAAAGGCGGGAGGCGTTGCAGCGGGATGTCTGGTTCGTGCTCACCACGCTGGAGGAGGAATCGAATGCCGGTGCCATGTACGCCGCGTCCCGGTTGCCCGGCGATACCACCATTGCCGTCGAGGTCGGCCCGGTGCTTGATGAGTATGGTACGGAGCTATCAGTCAACCCGATCATCAATACCGGTGACCAGAAGGGCTACTACAGTCGCACCGTGGTGCAAGGCCTGATCGCAGCTGGCCGCAAGGCAGGTTATGAGCCGCAGGCGGCATTGCTCGTCGACTTCGCGTCAGATGCGAGTACGGTATTGAGCGCGGGGATCGATGCCCGGGCGGGCTGTATCGCGATCCCGACAGAGAATACCCATGGCTTTGAGATGGTGCTCCTGGACGGCATTTCAGCCTGTGCTGAAACCTTGGCTGAACTTCTGCTGGGCTGCCAGGACGAACAGCACGCAACGAACGACCATAATTGACCTCTAGCGCTGCAGGTTGTCCCGAGCGGCATCGTTTGCCTGCTGCTCGCGAGGCGACTGTGGGGCCGTTTCGCAGTTTCGGCCCATCGCCTGATACTCCTTGCGAAGTTGATGGATCTCTCGGTTGTCGAGAGATTCGAGACCTAGTACCGATTGCTCTGCGGACTTTGTAGCGCGGATCAGTTCGTCGAGCTTCACGTGGATGATGTCGTTGTCACGGTTCTGGGTGTTCTGAATCAGAAACACCATCAGGAAAGTGATGATGGTCGTCGATGTGTTGACGATCAGTTGCCAGGTGTCGTTGTAGTGAAACCAGGGCCCGGACGCAGCCCACAGGGTGATGAGCACCACGGCGATGAGGAAGGTACTTGGTTTACCAGCGTGCTTGGCGAGCCATTGGCAGAACAGCGCGAATTTCATGGTGTTATCTCCACTGCTATCTACAGCGCAAGCTTGCCCTGTGGGCGTACGCTTGCGTGCAAGCTGGTGCCGGAACACTTTCCGCGTTTCGCTGATAATCGGGTACCCCTACACAGGGAGCAGGTGCTCTCGTTCAAGCAGCTGGATGTTGGACGGCTTGACCTGCACTTCGTGAAGTTCAGGCGCTGTAAACCAGCGACACTCCACGATCTCGTGATCTGCGGTAGGTTTTGCGCCAGGCTCGACAGGCAGCTGATAGAGGTAGTGTTCCTCGCCTGCGAGCACGTAATGGTTGAGGAATCGAGCACCATTGAAGGGTAGGCAAGTCTCCTCCATCAGCTCGCGCTGCGCGGCGTCCAGATGATGCTCGCCTGGATCTATTTTCCCGCCTGGCAACGACCATTCAGCGCTTTGCTTGCGCACGAAAAGGATGCGTCCTGCTTGCAGGCAAATGACCGTCGAATGTCGTTCTCTGGAGTTGTTCATCAGGAGCCTCCTGTACGATGGAGGTGGCATCAGGGCAGATATCACCCTGATGCCCGCCGCTGCTGATCAGCGATCTTTATCCCACTGCGGATCATCTGCCTGGTTTTGCTGGCCGCCCATGCGGTCCTTGTCTGTCAGGTTCTGGTTCTGCTTGTCGGTCGTACGTTGGCCGCCTTGGCTCCCTGTGTCACGGGAACGTTCCCAGTCCTTGTTCATCTTGTCCTCAGGTTTCTGGCCGGACTGGCTGCCACCTTGCTGCTGTTGGCCGGGCATCCGGCCGCCCGAACCCTGGCCGCCTTGCTGGCCGGTGCCGGCAGTGTTGTTACCCATGCCGGTGTCAGCATTGCCTTGGTTGCCACCCTTGTCTTGATTGTTTGCCATGATCGCTTACCTCAGGTCAGACACAGGAAGGTCTGTGTGTACTGTTATGACCGAAGCCCGTTCCCGCGGTGTGCAAGGAATATTTGGCAAGCTGACTAAACGCATTAATTTCAAGGGTGCGAAATTTTGGTGTGTGGCCAGGCACCTACCTGAAGGGCAAAGCGCGATAGGCGAATCCCTGTTCGGGGCGATCGGTGATCGCCCCTTTGCTGTTCAGGGTCGGTCCTTGAGGGTTTCGAAGGCTTTGATGCTTTTGATCAGGCTTTTGTTGCTGGCGGAACCGGCACTGTTGAACAGGAAGGAGAAGTCCGAGGCCAACGAAGGGCTGCCGGCAATCGTCGCGTACTGATGGCACTGGTTGCAGTCGTCACCCTGCACGTAGGTCTCCATGGTGGTGTTGGCCACCGGCACATTGCCCTGGCTGATGAACGGCCCGTACGACAGCGGCACCTGCGCGTTGGCGCCCGGTTCCGGGCTGGGCGGATTGGGGGCGAGGGTCCACAGTACGTTGACCAGCTTGTAGTACTGGAACACCGACTTGCCTTGGCTGTGCTGCGCGAAGTTGGCTTGCACCGCGCTGTTGAGGGCTTGCAGGTCGCCGGGCACGGGGTGTTCGCGGGTGGTCTGTACCGGCTGGTCGCGTGGGAAGAGATCGGTGCAGTCCTTGTCGGGATGCGTTTGCTTGCACTGGATACGGGCTTGGTTTGGTGTGCACTCGGGGCCGTTGCCACAGTCAGGGTTGTTGAAGGCAAACCCGTTTGGCGGGGTTTGTTGCGGCGGGACCTGGGCCGGTTCGGGCACGTTGTCCACCTGCTCGAAGGTGGTCCAGATGAAGTTGGGCGAAGCCTGGGTCTTGTTGATGATATGCAGGCCCACCAGCCCCACCACCTCCTGGGTACACTCCAGCGTGTCGGGGCGTTTGAGCCAGGCGACGGTAGTCAGGTAGCGCCCGAACAGCTCGGGTTTTCCGGTCAGCACCCGCCAGGCGGCCTTGAGCTCGATCGCGCCCAGTTGCTCCTGTGGCACTGGGGAGGTCGGCAGTGAGCGCATCGGTTCGCCGATTGGCAGCGACAGGCCCTCCGGTGTCTGGCCGTCGAGGTTTTGCGCGACCTTCAACTGGTTGGCGGCGTCGTAGAGCCCCTTGTCGACGATGTAGTCGAACTCGGCCTTGCCCACCTTGCGTTCAAAAAACACCAGTTTGCCCGCCTGGTCCGTCAGCCAGCCGCCGGACGCTTCCATGACCGGGTCGGGAATGGACGCAAGTGTCCCGGTCGACAGGTGGAAACCGTGCAAGGCATTGATCGCGCCTTCGGAGGTGGCGTTCATGAACTTGCGTGCGCCGACCTTGAGTGCCTTGAGGCTACCCTGGGTACTGCAGCCGGACGGTACCAGGGTTTGCACGCCCCAACCGGTGGGCGTGGGGGCACCGGGCAGGAAGATGTCGTTGGCGTCCTTGTAGCTGGCCCATACCGGGGCCACGCTCATGGGCTGACCCGGTGCGGAGGGGACCCCGAACTGCGCCAGCGTGCTTTGCATGTCGGGTTCGCCCGCCAGGCTGGCGGTGGCCGGCCAACCGGGGTTCACCGGCCAGTTCAAGGCAATGAACAGCTGCCAGCCAAAGCAGTTCATGAACGCCTGGCTGGTGGCATTGAAGTTGTTGACCGGCAGGAATCCCCCGCTGGCCGGGTTGAATACCAATTGCTGCTGCACACAGGTATCGGCGTCCGACAGCGTGGCCGCCGTGGCGGGTTGCAGCGTCGACAGGCACAGCAGAATGCCGCACAGCAGCGACAGAAGACTCAAGCGTGACCTGGACATCATTGCGCTCCTTGCAAGCTGTGAAGCCGCACCCGAAGGTGCGGCGGTAGAGGGGCGTAAGTGGCGTGACTGGCGTGGCTCAGGCGCCAGGCACCAGCGCCAGGCCGGACTCCCAAGGGTGGTCTGTCGCGCTCACGTTCACGTCTTCACCCGGGTTGAGGGCACGCACTGTCACCAGGCCGGGTGCTGCGGAGGGGCTGACCGTGATGGTCAGAATGTAGGCCTGGGTGCCGCCCGAGTTGGTCTGGCCGGGAATGGCCGACGCGTCGGGCAGGTACTGGGTGACCTGCGCCGTCACCCCAGGGTTGGAGAATTGCACCCTTGCATTCTGCGCCGTGGTAGTCGGGTCGGCGCCTTGCACCACCAGCACGAACTGGTTGCTGCTACCCGGTGCAAGCCAGGCGGGCAGGTCGGTTGGGGATTGCCCGTAGAACAGGTCCAGCGGCAGCAGTTGCACTGGCCAGGGTTGCAGGCCGGCCACCCGGTCCTGCACGCATGGGAATGCTTGAGGCGTGGCGCTGAGCGGCTTGACGGTGACGCTCAGGCCGACCAGCAGTTGTTGGGCGATGACCCACACATAGTTGACCTTCTGGTTGTTGATGGTGATGTCATTGATCGAGAAGCCGGCGCTTTCCGGCACTTCGAACACCGCCTGCAGGATCTGGTCGGAACCATTGGCAGCCGACTTGGCCGTACCGCGCGTGATGCGCCAGTACTGGCTCACGTCCTGGCCTTGCGGGCCCTTCCAGGCGCTGAAATCGGTGGGCTGTTGCAAGTACAGGCCAATGGGGTTGGTCAGCGACAGTCGGTTGTTCACCGCCGTGGTATTGGCCATGAAACCGATGTGCGGATCAGAGTTGCGATAGTTCTGCCCGTACTGCGCGCAGCAGATCAACGACTGGGCGTTCTGGCTGCTGCTCACCGGGCGCAGGATGGTGGCGGCGGCGGCCAGGTACACCTCGGCGCTGAGGGTATTGGGGCCGGAGGTCAGGTGCATCGCACCGCCGAACTGGCCGGGCACACAGGCCGTTCCGGCGTTCCATTTGTTGACGGTGTCGTAGGCCGGCTTGCCGGTGGTGGGGTCGATGACCGGGTCGCCGGCCTTGCCGGTCGGGCCGTCGGTGGTGTAGCGCAGGTACAGGTCTTCGAGTTGCACGTTCGGGTCGACGTAGTCGCGGTACAGGCCCAGTACTGCGTTCGGGTCGATACGCCACATGGTCAGGAAGTACGCGGGGTTTTCGCAGGTGAAGGTGATCTTGCGCATGTTGCCGTTGGCATCGCGCACGATCGACCACTCGCAGTACTCGTCGAGCCAGCCCCGTGGGCCGGAAGGCGAGAACGCCGTGTACTTGCCGTTCCAGTCGATGCTCGGGCAGCGCTTGGCCGGCAGTTGCAGCACGGTACCTTGTTTGTTGGGGTCGTAGAGCATGTAGAGGGTGTTGTCGAGGGTGATCTGGCCGTGGTCGGTCAACTCCATCACTTGGTCCAGGGTCATGGCCTTGCCACCCAACTGGGGAATGACCGCCGCACCGTTGTTGTAGAAGAAGGTCCAGAGCCGGTTGGGGAAGGGCGCCCAGGTGATCGCCGGGGCGGTCACGTCGCCGAAGCCTTCCACCAGCGGGTTGTAGTAACCCGAGCGGGGGGCGTCGTTCAGGCCCGACCAGGGGTTGCCGATGATGGACGATTCGGTCCAGCCGGTGAGGTTGTTGTTCCAGTCGGTTTCAAACTGCGGCAACTGGTCTTCCAGGCCCAGCTTGTTGTAGTCCTTGGGGGCTTGGCCGGCGGGAGAGGTGAACTGCTTGAAGGGCGTGCTCATGTCGGTTCTCCTGATGTGCGTGAGGTGGAAGCAGAGCAGCAGCCGGCGACCGGGGGCGGGCCGGCGAGGGTCTGGCGCGGGTCGTCCCACACCAGTTGGGCGATGAAACCGGGCAGGGTCGTGTATTCGTCAGGCGTCAGCACGCGGCCGCTGTCGAGGTGAGTCACCACCAGCGACAACTGCACCGCATCGCCGCGGGCAAGGCCCAGCGCAGCGGCGTTGCGGGCCGCATTCAGTGCGCGGGACACGCCGTGGGTGATGCACCGGCCCTTGTCGTCCACCAGCCCCATGCCGATACGGCTGAAGCGCCCCACGTAATGGGGGTTGTCGGCGCTGACGTGCTGCGTGGCAGCGTCGGGCTGGTCGAGAAAGACATCGATCAGATAGGTGTCATGGGTGCAGCGCACATGATCGAACACCACCCACGGCCCGGGCCCTGCGGCGTTGCCCGCGGCAGGCCCGGCTTTCGCGCTGTGCTTGCAGCAGGCGCCGGTGGCCGCCTTGGGCGCGCCGAACTGTGGGGCCACCGGCACGCCGTAGTCGTAGCCGATGTGCCGGCTGTCCTGGGCCATGTCGCCGATGGTGGTGTAGCGCCAGGCGTCGGCGCTGGTGAAGGTGAGCTGCGTGGCGTCGTGGCCGGAGAACGGCTGGAGAAGGCACTGCGTGGTGTATTGCGCCCCGGGGTTGGCCCTGATCCAGACCTCGAGCATGCGGTCGATGTTGGCGTGGTAGGAGCAGAACACCGGGTCGAAGGCGGTGTAGGCGTTGTCGGCCATGTCGCCGCCGATCCAGCCGTGATAGTTGTCGTGGGGTTGCTCGTACAGGCCGTCGAAGTTGAGGGCACGATTGGGGTACAGGCTGTCCTTCTGGGGCGGGTCGAACACCGGGATGTTGGCCCACGGATAACCGGGCACACCCTGTGGTTGGCTGAAGGTGGTGAACTTCAGGGCATCCACCACCTGTTGCTGGAAAATCCGGCTCATGCCGTACAAACGGGCGCGATCCGAGCGCGAGTCGTCACCGTGGGTGTAGAACAACCGGTCGCGTTGCACATACCGGCAGTCCACCCCCTTGGCCGCGCCGCTGGCGCACACCTTGGAACAACCGTCCTTGGCGGCCGCGTAGCGCAGGGGATTGGGCCGGGTTTCGCCGGTGTGCGGGTGCACATAGGTTTCATCGAGAAACGCCTGGGGCAGGCCGGCCTGCGGGCTGCCGTCGACGCTGGCATCTTCGGCCATCCAGTCCCAGTAGGGAATGGCACAGTCGATCAGTTGTTCCAGGTACAACAGGTAGGCCCGGTGCCAGAGGGCAAACGCCTCCTGGTAATGCAGGCACCAGTTGGTGTGGATGTAGGCGTAACGTTGCCAAGGCGAGCCACTGTCGGGGTCGCCCACCTGCATCACGTCGTCCAGGCGGGCGCGGTACAGGTTCAGTTCCTCAAGGCTCAGGGCGCGGATGTCCTTTCTCACCCGCCTGACCGATTGGGGCAGGTCTGGTGGCGGGATGCGTTCGGCCAGATCGAAGGGAGAATCGGCGTCCAGGCGCCAGCCCTGGTTGACCCACAACCTGAAGGTTTCCAGGGCATCGATCGGCCAGAACTGTTGCTGGTCGAGGGTCAGCGGCATGTTGCGCGAGGCCAGGTGCTGGTAGATGGTTTCTGACCAGGTTTTGACCGAGTCCGGGTCGTCCAGGTAGACGAAATAGGCGTTCATGCACCCGGTCCAGGAGGCTGCCACGGCCGCGCGCTGCGCAGCGGGGATCCAGTAGGGAGCGGTAAAAAGGCCGTGGATGTCCGCGGTCCATGTCGGTTTCGCGATGATCATAAGGTCCTTCTCATGCGCCCCGCAGGCGGGCTGCTAAGCTCAGTTGATGGTAAAGAGCTGGCGCGCAGGGAATCGTGCAAATTGGCGCGTCCTTGCGGCGGATTCATTGCAGTTTTTCAAGGAAGACACGTGAAAAATGACAGACGCCATGGATCTGAAGATTCTGGGAAAGCTGCAAAAGGATTGCAGCCAGAATCTGGAGTTGCTGAGCGACAGCGTCGGGCTGTCTTCCACCAGTTGCTACCGGCGTATCAGGCGCCTGGAGAGCGCAGGCATCATCAAGGCCAAGGTCGCGATACTGGACGAACGCAAGCTTGGCATTCAGGTGACGGCCTTCTTTCTGGTGAAGCTGGACCGCGACAGCAACGACATTGACCGCAAGATGCAGCACATCCTGGCCAGCCACCCGGAAATTCAGGACTGCTACCTGATGACGGGCGAGTTCGACTTCGTGATGGTTGCCAAGTTTCGCGATGCCACCGAGTACACCGACTATATCTACCGGTTTCTCGACACTTACCGGGATATTCCGATTCGCACTTATTCCTCGACGTTGGTGGTGCGTACGGTGAAGAAATCGTATGAATTGCCGCTGGGAGGAGGGCTGCAGCAGGCTGTCGATGCCTGACAGAAAGCCATGGCAGCGCAACGCGGTCAGCTGTTGTAGGAGCGGCCTTGTGTCGCGAAAGGGCTGCAAGGCAGCCCCGGCAATTTGTGCATCTGCGCTGAAACCCTGGGGGCTGCTTCGCAGCCCTTTCGCGACACAAGGCCGCTCCTACAAGGACCCGTGCAGGCCAGAAGATTGTTGCAAGACATGCGCGGTCTCTGTGGGAGCGGGCATGCCCGCGAAGAAGCCAACGCGCTGTGTATCCCAAGGCACCAGACGGTCGCTATTTCGTAGTCAAAGGCCAAGGAAGGCAGTCGCCCTGTTCCATTCTTTCTGCACCCAGGCGTAACTCCGAGATATCGCGTTTCGGCGGCGTACCGAACTGCCGCCCATATTCGCGACTGAACTGCGAAGGGCTTTCATAGCCGACCTTGAAGGCTGCCGTGGCAGCATCCAGGTGTTCATTGAGCATCAGCCGTTTTGCCTCGTTCAACCTCAACCACTTCTGATACTGCAGCGGGCTCATCGCGGTGAGCTGGCGGAAGTGCTGATGGAAGGTTGAAAGCCCCATCTGCACCCGAGAGGCCAATTCATCTACCCGCAACGGCGCGGCGTAGTTCAGCTTCAGCCAGTCGATGGCCTTGGCGATTCGATGCCCCTTGCTGCCGACCGAGGCGATGTAGCGGAGCAGGGGGGCCTGGTCGCTCTGTAGCAACCGGTAGTGGATTTCTCGCTGAATCAGCGGCCAGAGCACGGGTATCGCATCAGGCTCTTCCAAAAGCCCGATCAGTCGGCTGAAGCTCTCCAGCAGCTTCGGGCTTAGCAAACCCACGCCGGCGCTTGCGTGAACAGACTGGCTGCCCGCCGGCAGGCGGCCATCTTGCGCGATCAACTCTGCCAGTGTACGCAGGTCGAGCTTGAACACCAGGCCCAGGCAAGGTGCGCCTTCGCTGGCCATCGTCACTGCCGAATGGGCGGGGATGTTCAGCGAGGTGACCAGGAACCGGGTCGAGTCATAAGGGAACACGTCGCCGCCGATGACCATTTCCTTGGCGCCCTGCACGACCAGCACGATGCTTGGCTCGACGATACAGGTGACCGGTGGGGCCGGTGCGTTGCGTCGGTAGACGCTGAGGTCCGCGATGCGTGTCGCGAAATCGCCAGCCGTTGGCGCGTGGGCGCCGATGACCTTGCACAGCGTGGCCATCGGGTGCGCGTGTGAGGTCGGTTGTGTGGTGGCGGACATAGGAAGCCTCAGGTCATCTCTTGGAAAGACACTACTCGCGCGTCACTTCCGCTGTCCATGCCCCGTCGACAGGGTCTGGAGAATCAGGCAAGAAAACTGGTCGTTTGATCTACTGATACGCCGTTTTTCGCGAGGAAGATGGGCGGCAGGCAATGTTGCCAAAGTGCTCGAGTAACGCGAGGGCACCCGCTTTTCATAACCTGCTGCACGAGAACCACCATGACCAGCTCAGCGATCCCCCTTCAACATTCCAGCAGACAGGTCTGGGGCGCCGTGCTGGCAATGTCACTCTGCGCCTTTGCCCTGGTAGCGTCCGAATTTCTGCCGGTGAGCCTGCTTACACCACTTGCCACTGATTTGTCGCTTACCGAAGGCCAGGCCGGCCAAGCCATTTCGATCTCGGGTTTCTTCGCCGTAGTCACCAGTTTGTTGCTGTCCACCCTGACGCAGGGTATTGATCGAAAACCTGTCCTGTTGGCCACCACGGCGCTAATGCTGGTTTCCGGTGCAATGGTGGCGTTTGCCCCGAACTACCCGACCTTGATGTTGGGGCGGGCCGTGCTTGGGATCGCCATTGGTGGATATTGGTCGATGTCCACCGCAGTGATGATGCGTATCGCGCCTGAAGCCCTCGTTCCCAAGGCCATTGCCGTGATGCAGGGCGGTACTGCGCTGGCTACGGCAATCGCGGCCCCGGTCGGTAGTTACCTGGGCGGCCTGATCGGCTGGAGAGGGGCCTTCTTCTGCGTCGTACCTTTGGCCGCCATTGCGTTGATCTGGCAGGCCTTCACGCTGCCGGCGATGCCTGGCGAGCGCGGTACGGCTTCGGCGACCGCATCCCTGCGTTTGCTGCTAGACAGCAAGGTTGCGCTTGGCATGGCTGCAGTTGCATTGCTCTTCATGGGGCAGTTCACGCTGTTCACCTACCTTCGCCCGTTCCTGGAAACCGTGACACAGGTGGACGTGCCCACGTTGTCGCTGCTTCTGCTGATCATCGGCGTCGCGGGGCTGGTGGGAACGATGATGGTAGGTTCGCTCGTAGGCCGGCATCTGTTCAGAGTGCTGCCCGGTATTCCACTGCTCATGGCCGTCATCGCATTCGCTGTGATTTCGACAGGTTCCTGGGTCGTCCCGACGGCGGTGCTGCTTGGTGGCTGGGGCTTGATTGCCACTTGTGCGCCAGTGGGCTGGTTCACCTGGCTGGCCAGGATGCTGCCCGAGGACGCCGAGGCCGGGGGAGGCCTGATGGTCGCGGTGATACAACTGGCGATCACCGTAGGTGCGACCTTAGGTGGGGTGCTTTATGACGGCGTTGGGTACCAGGCGACCTTCATCGCCAGTGGGATGATGCTCTTGGTAGCGACTGCCTTGACCATGAGGGTAGGGCGGCATCGATAGAGTACAAATGTGCTCCCTAATTGAGCAAAGGCTCAGCCAGCATAGACGCCTGTCGCTGCCAAGCCTGCGGCGACATCCCCTCGGCCTTCACGAATGTGCGACAAAAGTGGGACTGATCGCAGAAACCGCACTCCAGTGCGATCTCAGCGAGCATCATTCCCGAGCCCCCCAGTAGTTCCTTGCTTTTGCGCAACCGTTGTTCACGCATCCACTGCTGCGGGGGCACATGCAGGGTATCCCTGAACATTCGTGTGAAATGGCTACGCGACAGCGAGCAGGCTTGGGCGAGTTCCGTAACAGTTATGCCGGTGTCCAGGTTCTCCAGCATCAACCTCTTGGCAGTCGTGACCTGCCAGGGCTTGAGGAGCCCGGTCGTTTTCAGTGCGACAGTCGCCAGCACAGTGCAGTGATCGCTGTTCATACAAATCCATTAATCAATGAAGTGGGCACGCACGTTTCGAGTGGGCAGAGCAGGCCACTGCAGCCTCGGGCGGGCTACAGACGATAACGCTCGATTCGATGGCCTGGCTCAGCCAGCCGGCGTACCCATCAGCGGGTCAATGAACAGCCCCTGGAGGCAGGGGCTGGCAATGGTCAGACAGCGGCAGCAACCGGGGCCAGGGTTGGGCCGTGCTGAACGCGCTCTGGTGCTTTGTGCACCATGGTGTAGGCATAGTCGACACCCATGCCGTAGGCGCCGGAGTGTTCTTTCACCAGTTCCATGACGGCATCGTAGGTGTCGCGGTTTTTCCAGTCGCGCTGCCACTCCAGCAGCACTTGTTGCCAGGTCACCGGAATCACGCCTGCCTGAATCATGCGCTGCATGGCGTAGTCGTGGGCTTCCTTGGTGGTGCCACCGGAGGCGTCGGCAACCATGTAGATTTCATAGCCGGCATCGTTCATCGCCGACAGTGCGAAGGTGGTGTTGCACACCTCCGTCCACAGGCCGGAAACGATGATCTTGTTGCGCCCGTTTTTCTTGAGCGCGTCACGCACCTTCTGGTCATCCCAGGAGTTCATGGAGGTTCGCTCCAGCAGCGGAGCGTCGGGGAAGACGGCGAGCAGCTCGGGGTAGGTGTGCCCAGAGAAGCTTTCAGTCTCGACCGTCGTGATGGTGGTGGGCACATTGAAGATCCTGGCTGCCTTGGCCAGGCCTACGGTGTTGTTTTTCAGGGTCTGGCGGTCGATGCTCTGAACGCCGAAGGCCATCTGTGGCTGCTGATCGATGAAGATCAGTTGGCTGTTGAATGGGGTCAGTACTTCAGTTTTCGGATTGTTCATTTGTGTTCCCTGTCAGCTGGATGATGGTCATCGCACAAGTCACGGCGCCTGCTTTGTGCAGACTGTGCTGAGGCACTGGATGACCTCCTCAGTGATGCCCGTTGCTTGAGTCCGAGCACAAGATAGCGAATCGCAGAGCGAAGCGGTGGCGCACTTTTGCGCTCTCAGGAGCGCATCAATGCGCCATTTGCTTGCTCATCCTGCTGCTAGGATTCGCACGCAAACGCGGATCTACCTGATCCGGTTTACGCCAGGAGAAAGCGATGGCAGCTTCACAACCACTCAACAAACAAACCGCCTATTGGGGCGTTCCGTGGGAGAATTCTTACGGGTATCCGCAGGCACGGCGGGTAGGGAACGAGATCTACGTATCGGGCCAGTTCAATCATGACGAAGAAGGCAACCTGGTCGCGCCGGCACCCCTGGATCGTGACGGCAGGCCCTGTGATTTCTCTTCGATGGGGGATCAGATGCGCGCCGCCTACGACAATATCGCCAAGCTGCTCGCGCTGTATGGCGCGACGCTTGAAGATGTCGTGGAAGAGACGCTCTACGTACTGGACATGGACGCGGCCTTTGCCGTGGTCGGCAAGGTGCGCAAGGCCGCCTACGGCACGGAACGGCCTCAATGCGCCAGCAACATCATCGGCGTCTCGAGGCTTGCCCAGCGCCCACAGCTGATCGAAATCGCCTGCAAAGCGGTACTTGGCTCACACGCTGAGTGACCCGCACTCCCGGTTTCGCTCTACGTGACCGGGAGTACCAGTTGGCCCTCGATCAACGGCTTCTGGTTGGCAACGGCAGCTGCACAGAACGTCATGAATGCTTTGACCCGCCACGATTTGCGGATGTCCTGGTGCGTCAGCAGCCACAGCTCATCCTGCAGCTCCGGCACCACAGGGCCGACGCGTTCAAGCCCAGGCGTGATATCACCCAGCATGCAGGGCAAGAAACCCACCCCCAGGCCCGCCGCGATTGCAGCACTTGCCGCCGCAACCGAATCGGTGCGGTACGAGATGCACTCGGCAGCGACCCTGTTTTCGACATAGCTCGTTGCCTTGAGCCCGCGTAGCGCCGCGGAATAGGAAACCCATGCCTGGCCTTCCGTGAACAGAGGAGTAGGCGACGTGTGGTTGCTGCGGCCGTAGGGAGCCCAGGCGATTGTGGCCAGTTTGCGGCCCACCAGGCTTTCGGCGGGTTTCCTGGTCGCCCGAACCGCAATATCCGACTCGTCTCGCGCAAGGCTCAGTGATTCGTTGCCCACCAGCACCTCAATCGTGATTCCTTCATTGAGGGCCTTGAAGTCCGCGATGATGGGGGTGAGGAAGTAAAGCAGCAGTGAGTCGCTGGTGGTGATACGAAGCTTTCCGAGTGGCCCCTGGCCGGCACGTGAGACACGCCGCGTCACGCTGACAATGTCCAGCTCCACGCGCTCGGCGAGGGCACGCAATTCCGCGCCCTCGATGGTGAGCAGATAGCCTGATTTGCGGTGATCGAACAAGGCTACGCCAAGTGTTTTTTCAACCTGGGAGACCCTGCGGGAGACGGTGGACACGTTGATGCCGAGCTTCTTGGCTGTGGCAGCGCGACTGCCACACTCACTGAGCGTTTTGATGATCCGCAGGTCGTCCCAAGAGAGCTGGTTGGCAGCCTCGCCCACCTCCCATTTCACGTCCTTGGGGGCAACCGGGGTAATTGGGACATTTCCAGGTAACGACTTCACGAAATCCGTTCCAGATCAGATTGCGACGATCATACGAGAAGGGGCTGCGTGAACCAAGTATCAGCATGAAGGCGAAGGAGGGGGCTTCGGTCGTCCCTTCATGCGCACATCGACACTTGTCGGCGTTATCCTGAATAGTGAGCCCAGGAGCCTTTGGGGAACTACCCATGCGCAAGTTGACACTGTTGTTCGCGATCGCTGCATTTGCGGGTTGCCAGGCGCCGATGCCCACTGCCAACCCACAGATGGCTTGGGTCGATCTCTCGACGCCATTCCCGAATGACCGTGTGCTGTTGGCCGAACGCCTGGATAAACAACGCCTGCGCGACGGGCGCTTCTTTGAGGTCAGCCCCGGCAGCCATGAATTGGTCGTCAGGTTCGACTACGAAGTAAATGGTGGCGGTGGCATCAGCCTGATGGGAGGTACCACGGTAAGGCAATGCTACCTGACCCTCGACTACGAGCATTTCAAGGCTGGGCAGCGCTACGTGCTCGAGGCCCGCTCCATGGCCATGACGCCAGAGGCGAGGCTTTATGACGCGAAGGGAGAGATTGTGGCAGAGGTTAGGGAATTCTATTGCCTGATGTGATGATGAATCGTTCGTTGTTCATTGATTACAACTAGCCTCGAAAAATCAGATTTTTTCGCTTTCTTGTAGGGCATTTCCCAAAGATACTGTTGCCGCCTATTTTCCGTTGCGGGTGCCCTGGCAGGGCTCTAGTCTGGGCCTGTCGCTGCTCATCAGTGACACGGCTTTGACAGGCCGTAACGGTTTAAGCATTCGGCTTTCTTTATGGTGGCTGTGCGTGGGGCACGCTTGCGTGCGCCGGAACTTGCTTATTCCGCCGGTCTGTCAACCTACGTACAGCTGCCACCCTTCTGTTTGACAGCAGTCAGGTGGCGCACTCATAAAGGTAATAAGCAACTGACTACTGACGAATCGAACGAGAAAACCACCGTAGGCAAGACCACGTTCTACCAAGGTGAAAACCAGACCCATCCGTTGTTTCGCATCGAAGCCGGCATTCCTTGCAAGAGCGCTCGGGAGCAGTCTTCGGAATTGATGGGGTACGTGCGGGAACTGACGATTGTCGGGTTGATGGATGAAAAGCCGATGATGATCTGGGCTGCGCATTACCTGAGCGCATTGGCCAAGGCGCTTATGGATGATGCCGAACTGGGTATGATGCGCTGAGTTCACTCCACCCGTGGCGGTCCGCGAAACGCGGCCGCCTTCACATCAGTGTATGTCTTACGTCCGCCCCGGATGTAGGCATACGCTCAAACGGCGATGAGCTTCCGGTTCGGATCTTGCTGCATGAAGAGCAGGATGTCGAAGACCCGACCAGGCTCGAATTGAAGGGCAGGGTGATCGCTCTTCAAAACGGCTTCAGTCAATAGCTCCTTGTTTTGCTCCCAGCATTGACCAAGCGTGAAGGGCAGCCTGCAGAGCTTTTGTCCGGCAGCTTTTTGGGTGTCGCTGGGGAGCAGGTAGCGAGAACTGCTGAATCCTTGAAAACCCGCGTGCTGCAATCCTTTTCTTACCTGGCTATCCAATGCTGGCATGAATCCCGTTATCAGCAGTAATGCTTTCATGGGGTAAGTGACATTGGTGTTATTAACGAACAGAGCCTCGGCCAGCATCTTCAAGACCCCGAGCAGATCTGCATCAAAATGAGCCGCTGACGGATAAAGCGCCTCGGTGGTGAAGATCCGTTCATCTGCGGATGACAGCGCGAATCCACGCAGTTGGTGACTGTCAAAACGGACAAGCTTGGCGTGTAGGTTCGGGTCGCAAAGCCTTGCTGCGGCTTGAGAAGGCAGGTGCAGCATCGGGGCCTTTCTCGCGCCTGCGCCCTAGTTCATCAAAGCACTTCGAAGCGCGTCGGCCAGCGCTGTGGCGTTTTGCGTCGTGAGTGCAGTCAGGTAGGCTGCTGAAATTTTCCTCACCCGAGAAAAGTCTTCATGGTAAGAGGAATTGAATCTGTTGATCGCGGAACGGATGTCTATCTCTTCACCAACCACTCTAAGCATGTTCGATCCATTGGGTAAGGCTAGGCACCCCGGAAGTGAGTATGACCAGCGGCGCCAGAACGTATTAGCGGCCAGAATACCATCAAATGGCCATCTTTGAGCCTCGGTCTCTCGGATCGAACAGACTTCCCGGATTGCTTGGCGAACCTGGATAATGGAGGGGAATCACAAGGGCCATGCCATGCTGACCATCTCTAATAACGTGCATCTGCCAGATGCCGACATCGAACTGACATACATCCGCGCGCAAGGCGCAGGTGGGCAGAATGTCAACAAGGTGTCCAGCGCCGTGCACCTGCGCTTCGACATTCACGCCTCGTCGCTGCCCGAGTTTTACAAGGAGCGGCTGTTGGCGCTGCGTGACAGTCGCATCACCGGCGACGGCGTGTTGATCATCAAGGCACAACAATACCGCACACAAGAGCAGAACCGTGTTGACGCACTGGCGCGTCTTGCCGAGTTGATCATCAATGCAGGCAAGACCGAGAAGAAACGCCGTCCCACCAAGCCGACCCTCGGCTCGAAGACCCGCCGCCTCGAAGGAAAAGCCAGGCGCAGCACTGTCAAGGCGGGTCGGGGCAAGGTGGAGTTCTAGGCTCTGTACCAAAAGAGATGTCGCAAACACCGGAGCGAAGAAGCCGAGCTCAATCAGGATCTGCTTCGATGTAACCTTGTGGCTACAGCCGTCGCGACTCCTGGTCGGCAAGGTCAGCATGATTCAACCGTGGGCACATACAGCCCGTGCCAGGTGGGCGTAACGCGAGCTGTTAGTCCTTCTTGACCGGCCCATTCAAGTAGACCTCGTCGGACACAGGTTCCAACCAGTCGACAGGTTTGCCGTCAAGGTACTCGTTGATAGCCACGTGCTGCATCGCGGTGGTATCGGTGGCTCCGTGCCAGTGACGGCGTCCACAGTTGCACCAAATCAGATCGCCAGCGCGAATCTCAGTCTTGGGCCCGTTCTCACACTGCGTCCAACCCACACCATCTGTCACGAGCAGGGCTTGACCCAGCGGGTGGGTGTGCCAGTTGGTGCGAGCACCTGGTTCAAAATTGACGACCGCTATGCCAACGCGTGCTGGGGCTGGAGCAGTGAAAACGCGGTCAATACGTACGCGACCGGTGAACCAGCCTGCCGGCCCTTCGATTGCTTTGCTGGAGCCTGCGCGATGAATCTGCATGTCTGCGTTGGCGGTGTCGATATCAGTCATGACGCTTACCTCAATGTATGGTTGAGTCAACTGTACCTACTGCGTTTTAATTCGAGTATCAGCAAAATTCAGAAATCGGTTTGAAGCGGAGCTTAATAATGCGGGCGGATAATCTCAGCGATCTGGCGGTCTTCGTCGCTGTTGCGCGCGAAAGCAATTTCACCCGAGCGGCGGCCCACCTGGCGGTTTCACCTTCAGCCGTCAGCCAGACAATACGTCTGCTTGAAGAGCGGCTTGGGGTGCGACTGCTTACCCGTACTACTCGAAGCGTCACACGAACGGAAGCAGGGGAGCGGCTCTTTCAAGAGATAGCGCCGCTTCTGGACAAGATCGAGGAGCACCTTGGCTCTCTGTCGGAATTCGGCCAGCGACCCTCTGGCCTGGTGCGCATCACTGCAGATGAATTCGCAGTGCGCCAGGTTCTTTGGCCGAAGCTGCAGTCGGTGATCGAAAATTACCCTGATGTGACTTTAGAGTTGATGACGGACTACGGCCTGACTGACATCGTCGCTGAGCGGTTTGATGCGGGGGTGCGTCTCGGAGGGATCATTGATGCTGACATGGTTGCCGTACCAATAGGGCCACCTATGCGAATGGTGACCGTGGCTTCACCGGCTTACCTCAAACAGTATGGTGCTCCGAAGCAACCTGAGGACTTGATGACTCACCGCTGCATCAACCTTAGACTGCCGACACATGGCGGCCTCTATTCATGGGAATTTACCAGCGACGGCGCCGAGTTTCGTGTCCGTGTGCAGGGGCCACTGATCATGAATAGCGTGGTTCAGATCCTGGATGCCTGCCTGGCAGGCGTAGGGTTGGCGCAGTTGCCCGATGCCCATGTGCAGGAACACATCACCAGCGGCGCGCTCAAGGAAGTGCTTGGTAAATGGTCAGAGCCGTTCCCAGGCTATCACCTCTATTACCCTACACGCCGGCAGCAAACGGCTGCCTTCAGGGTGGTACTGGAAGCGCTCCGGAGCGATCAGCTCCAGACCTGCCTCAAGCAAGCACGCCGCCGCTTCATTGGCCGGAAAATTTAATGCGTACCTTGTGGATTCCTAACATCTGAGCCAGGCCATCGGGATTATCAATCCTCCCAATTGGCGTGTAGGAGCAGGGTGTCTGGAACGTCTTGTAGAAGACCACCAGTGGTTGATTTACCTAAAACCCTTCATCATTAGTCCCTGCATGACGAAAGTGCTGATGGAGAAGTTCATGACCCGCCTCGAGCCTTCGCGCGACTACGCCGAAACAACCCTGTCAGGCTTGGCCGCTCTGATTGCCAAACATGTTCCTGGTACGGGTGACTTAGTGACTCGTTTGCCCGCGCTGAGCCTGCATCGCAGGGCCTCGCCGACTGACCCCATGCCCTGCATCTATGGCTTGGGCCTTGGCGTTGTTGCGCAGGGGAGCAAGCAGGTCATGCAGCAGGAAGCGGTGCTGCATTACCAAGCGGGTCAGGGCATGTTGACCAGTATCGACCAACCGGTGGTGTCCCACGTTTCAGTGGCTTCAGTCGCAAAACCGTTTCTGGGCTTGATGCTGACGCTTGACCCCAACCAGGTCATGCGAACTGTCTCTGACCTGCAACTGCCGCCACCGCCAAAGGAAAGCACGCACCAAGCGATCGTCATCGCCGAGCTCGACAGTGATGTAGTGCGAGCACTTGAGCGCCTGTTGAAACTGCTGGATGAACCCGTACTGTTTGATCATCTTGCTCCGTTGGTCCTACAGGAAATCATCGTCCGATTGCTCGTCGGTCAGCACGGCATAGCGCTGCGGCACCTGGTCGCCGCAGGCTCTCCAATGCAGCAGATTTCCAAAGTCGTTGCCTGGTTGAAGCAGAATCTGGCGGAACCCATGCGAATCGACGACCTGGCTGAACGTGTGCATATGAGTCCGTCGACCTTCCGTCAACATTTCCGCACGCTGACCGGCGTAAGTCCTTTGCAATTTCACAAGCAACTGCGGCTGCAGGAGGCCAGGCAACTGATGCTGAACCAGCATCTGGATGCAGGGCAGGCGGCTGGAATGGTTGGCTACGAAAGCGCCTCACAGTTCAGTCGCGAATACAGCAGGGCGTTTGGTGCTCCCCCGCAACGAGACGTTCGACGTATGCGCAGCATGACTTGAGTTCAGTGCAATAGGCAATCACTGCACTGCCGTTCATTAACCCAAACATCGCTGTCGCTGAGCTTTTGGCCAGCAATAGCATGCGTTCAGCCTGAATCATGCATTTTCACACGACTGTGCAATCTCCTTGGAACGTGCAAGCAAGCCGACCGATTAGGCAAAAATCCGAGTCTGCCCGTTCCTATACTTGTCTCCAACGAAGGGCAGAAGCGCTGCCCACTTGGAGGCAACACCATGCAAGACATCCAGTTCAACAACCGCAACATCGTGATGGCAGGCAACCTCTACCTGCCGCCAGCATTCTCTGAAAGCCAAAAATATCCCGCGATCATCACCGTTCACCCGGGCGGCGGTGTAAAGGAGCAAACCGCAGGCACCTATGCACGCTTGCTGGCCGAGCAAGGTTTCGTAACCCTGGCGTTCGATGCCTCCTACCAAGGAGCGAGCGGCGGCGAACCGCACTTCCTGGACGAGCCGATGAATCGCGTCGCTGATGTCTACAGCGCTGTTGATTACCTGGCCACCCTTGGCTTCGTCGATGCCCAGCGCATCGGTGTGCTGGGCATTTGTGCCGGTGGTGGTTTTGCCGCCAAGGCGGCCTCGGTCGATCGCCGCATCAAAGCGCTGGCTACCGCCAGTGCGGTCAACGTAGGTACGGCCACGCGCAAAGGCTGGGAGGGCAAAGGGTCCATCAACGACTTGTTGCCGGTGCTCGACGCACTGGCAGGTCAGCGCTCGGCCGAAGCAGCTGGCGCAGAACCGGTGTATGCACCTTATGTTCCGCAATTAGGTGATACCAGTGCCCCGCGTGACCTGCAGGAAGCGGCCGACTACTACCTGACGCCCCGCGCCCAGCATCCCAATGCACAGAACAAGATGCTGATGAACGGCCTCGGCGCCTGGGTCGCCTTCGATGCGTTCGACCTGATCGACCAATTGCTGACCCAGCCCACGCTGGTTATTGCGGGCAGCGAAGCCGGCTCCCTATGGCACAGCCAGGAGCTGCATGCCAAGGCGCTGGGGCAAAAGGAACTGGTGGTGCTTGACGGTCTGGCGCACATGGACCTGTACGACGGCCCAGGGGTCGATACGGCCATGACGCACCTGACGCCGTTCTTCCAGGCCAACCTCTGATTGTGCCGGGCGGCGCCGGACCAGGCGCCGCCAACTACCCCATACAGATTTCAGGATCGACAGATGACAAACGTACTGGTAATCGGTGCCTCCGGGCAGATTGCGCGCTGGGTCGTTGCCATGCTGGCCGGGCGCGAGGACGTAAAGCTAACCCTCTATGTGCGTGACGCCAGCAAACTGCAAGATCCCATTGCGGCCAATGCCTCCGTCATTGAAGGTGACGCGCTGGACTCACGCGCCCTGGTTCGCGCCATGGTTGGGCAAGACATCGTCTACGCCAACCTTGCTGGTGAAATCGATGAGCAGACCGATCGCATCATTGCCGCCATGCACGCGGCAGGCCCCAGCCGTCTGGTCTTTGTCAACTCTCTGGGCATCTATGACGAGATTCCCGGCAAGTTCGGCGAGTGGAACCATCGTGAGATCGGCCAATACCTTGGCCCATACCGGCGATCTGCCGATCTGATCGAGGCCAGCGATCTGGACTACACCATTCTACGTGCCGCCTGGCTCACCGAACACGATGAAGTGGATTACGAGACCACTGGCCGACATGAGCCTTTCCAGGGCACCGAGGTGTCGCGCAAGAGTGTCGCGGCGCTGATCGTACGGATCATCGAGACGCCCAACTGGCTGTCGCGTGACAACGTGGGCGTCAACAAACCCGGCAGTGACGGCGACAAGCCGGCGTTCATGTAACCCACTGCTCCCTGTGTATACGACCTAATTGGAGAATCCCATGAGCGATATCACTGTCAAGCACGTCAAATACCAGAACCTGGGCTGGGAAACTGCAGCGGATCTGTATCTGCCGCCAGGCTTCGATCCCTCCAAGCAATACCCGGCGATTATCAGCACCCACCCGATCGGGAGCTGCAAGGAACAGACCGCCGGCAACGTTTACGGCGCTGGCCTGGCACGAGAGGGCTTCGTGGTCGTCGTATTTGATGCCAGCTTCCAGGGTGCCAGCGGTGGCGAGCCTCGCTTCATGGAGGATCCGTCGATTCGCGTGTCCGACATCCGCTATGCCATCGACTACCTGGTGACGTTGCCCTACGTCGATCCGGCGCGCATTGGTGCCCTTGGCATCTGTGGCGGTGGCGCCTACACGGTGCATGCCGCCATAACTGACCACCGCATCAAAGCGCTGGTATCGATCACCGGGGTCAACTTCGGCCGCCTGATTCGTGAGGGCTTCAGTAACTTCCAGCCGGTAGCAGCGCTGCAGGCCATGGCCGCTCAACGGACGGCTGAAGCTCAAGGTGGCGCTCGGCATGTGATCAACTACCTTCCAGGATCAGTGGAGGAGGGTCGTTCAGCCGGGATTACCGATATCGATGTGCTTGAGGCGACCGACTATTACAAGACTGCACGTGGGCAACAGCCCAATGGCGCCACCAGCGGTCTGTTCTCGTTCAACAGCGCAGCGTTTGGTTGGGATGCTTTCCTGCATGCCGAATCGCTGTTGACCCAGCCATTGCTGGTGGTCATTGGTGACAAGCCAGGCGGTTTCGGGGCCTACCGCGATGGTTGGGAAATCTATGGGCGGGCCGCGTCTTCCGATAAGCAGATTTATGTCGCTGAAGGCTGGTCGCATTACGACCTGTACGACAAACCGGAGCCCGTGGCGCTGGCTATGGCTCAGGCGGTCTCCTTCTTGCGCAAACATCTGTAACAGTGCTGGTGGGCCAGTGTGTCATGCACTGGCCCGCTCAAGCCGAATCTGCCGATTTAGGCAAAATTTTTCATCCCCGCCTTTAGCACGACTTCAAAGCATCCTAGACAAGCCTGGATTTTGAAGGGATAGCTTGCCAAAAATTCAAACAGATCGAGCAAGTCTACCGTTGGAATAGGCAAAGTCGGCTTGACCTTCGTCCTTATACTGGCTTCAACATTTTCAACGTCTGGCAGTTACCGCCAGAGGAGCAAACCACGATGAACGATCAACGCCTACAACGTCGTGTGGTGCTATTCAACACTTACAACAGTCATTTCGCCCCCGAGTACATCGCGGCGTTTCGTGATCGCGTCATGGCACAAGGCGCCAGCAGTTTCGAGCACCGTTCGGTGCTACGCGGGCGCATGACTCGGCAGCTCACTCGCGAACAGATGTTGCGACGCATCGATCAGGACTGGTTGCCCGCGAACGCGACGCCAACCCCCACCCACTGACCTGCCAACGTTTACCGAGGTAGCCCATGAACGCGCCTTTCGAACCCTCGCGGCCGTCTGTTACTAACAGTCGCGCCCTGGCCGCGGCAATTGCCCGCATCGCGCCATCCGACGGCGACTACGAGACGGCCATCCCCGGCCTGACCTTGCACCGGCGCCGCGCGGTGACCCAGCCGATGCACTGTATCTATGGCCTGGGGCTGGGGATTACTGCCCAGGGCGAGAAGCAGGTGGTGTTGGGTGACCAGGTCCTGCATTTCGGGCCGGGGCAATCGTTGCTGACGGCCGTCGATCTGCCGGTGGTATCCACTGTGGTCCAAGGCAGCCACGCAGAGCCGTTCCTCGGCCTGATGTTGCACCTGGCCCCCCAGGACATCCTGCAACTGGCTACCGAACTGCGTCTGCCGTCACCCACCCGCGATTGTGGCTTCTGCTCGATGGCGGTGGAGCCATTGACCGATGGGCTGCTGGATGCAGTGCTGCGCCTGGTGCAGTTGCTGTCGGACCCTGTGCTGTTTCCCTACCTGGCGCCATTGATTCAGCGTGAGATCGCTTACCGTCTGCTGACCGGCCCCCATGGTGCCCAGCTGCGCCACCTGATCAACCAGGGTGCGCCCAGCCAGCAGATCGCCGGTGCCATCAACTGGCTGAAGCGCCATTTCGCCGAACCGCTGAAGATCGAGCAACTGGCCGCCAGTTGCCACATGAGCGCTTCGACTTTCCGCCAGCACTTTCGCACGATAACCGGCTTGAGCCCGCTGCAGTACCAGAAGCAATTACGCCTGCAGGAGGCCCGCCAATTGATGCTCACGCAGAACCTGGATGCAAGCGTGACTGCCGCGCGGGTCGGCTATGAAAGTGCATCGCAGTTCAGCCGTGAGTATGCCCGGCTGTTCGGCGAACCGCCCCAGCGCGACATCCGTCGATTGCGCCTGAACTGAAGTCCCCCGTTGTCATTTGCTGGCACCGCCACGCCAACTCTTTCTGGAACGCACCATGAAACCGAACTACCCCGGCGTCTTTCGTCCTCTGCATTTCGCCAATGGCCTGAGCGTCGACAATCGCCTGGCCATGGCACCCATGACCACTTGGTCCGCCAATCCCGACGCGAGCACCTCCGAACAGGAACTGGCTTACTATCGCCGCCGCGTGCAAGGCGTGGGCCTGGTAATCACTGGCTGCACCCATGTGAGCGTCGAGGGCATCGGCTTCGATAATGAGTTCGCCGCATGGGACGATCATTTTTTGCCTAGCTTGCGGCGCCTTGCCCAGGCCGCGAAAAGTGGCGGGGCGCCCGCAGTGCTGCAAATCTTCCACCCGGGCAGCAAGGCCATAGCGGAACAAGCGCCAGATGGCGAAATCGTCAGTGCCAGTGCTGTCAGGGCGCCCGCGGGGCCGTTCAACAGCGGTGATGTAACACCGCGGGCGCTGACGCAAGCGCAGATCCTCGGTTTGGTAGAGGCGTTTGCCCAAACTACCCGGCGCGCCATAGAGGCAGGTTTCGATGGTGTGGATTTGCATGGAGCACACGGCTTTCTGATTCAGAACTTCTTGTCGCCGGCCTTGAACCAACTAAACGACCAGTGGGGAGGCTCGCTCGATACCCGTACCGAGCTGAGCTTGTCGAAGCTGAGCTTGCCGTCCGGTTTCGGGTACTCGATTTTCTGCGAGTCGGCCGCCAGCTTCAGGCAGGCGTAGTCTGGCTTGGTGTCGTGCAGGGTGAACGGCAGCTTGCCGCCGAACCAGTTCTGGTCCACATAGTTGAACGCGCCACCGAGCAACTGCCCCATCAATGCAGCCTTGAAACAATCCTCGGCTGTAGCGCCTTCAGGCAGTGCATCCATGCAGCGGTTGATATGCCGTACCGCACGTGGCCATCCTGACCACACGGGCCGAGTTGGGTCCATACGCGGCGGTGGATTGTGGTGGCTTCATCAGCGCCTTCCTGCTTGCAGCCCAGGCCCACGGTGTGGCCACCGCGCCACAAGCGGCATTGGCACGGCATGCCCGGTTCATTCGTGACTACTTTGGGACAGCCGAGGATTGTCCCATGGTCTGCGGCATCTCTTTCGGCTACGCCGATAGCGAGCACCCCGTGAACAGCTTCCGCACCAGCCGCGCTGCACTGAGCGAAGTGCTGCGGATCGTCTGAGTGGTAACGGGCGGGCATGATCGTTAACTGGCCAGTGGAATGAAAACCTGATCCGGCGCTTCACTCGCCAGCTGAATGCCCAGTTGGGCAAGCTCCAAATGCAGTGCCTCGCCATGGGCGCGCACATCCCACTGGGTGTCTGGCGCCTGCGAGCTGCTCTGGTGGGCTATCGCTAGGCGCAGCTGTTCGTTGGTTGGAAAGAACACCGTGAATCCATTGCCTTTCCAGGCCGTGGTGGTGAAACCAAGGTGGCGGCAGATATTGACCTTGGCCAGCGCATCTTCGCGGTCGGCCTGCCGCGAGGCGTCGATCAACTGAAGCAAGGCGGGTGGTGGCAGCCCATCCGAAGCGATCAAGGGCTCCCCATCCATCTGTGACCATGCCGTTGTCGGGCACTCCTTGGTTGCCGGGTTCAGTACGATGAACGGATTGACCTCCATCGGATAGATTCGGCATACCAGTGGTCGCTCGGTGTAGATCCCGCATCGGGTATCGGCGAGTTGGTTGGGGCAGCCCTGCAGATTGGCCGCCGCGAACACCGCAATGACCTGAATGTCCGCCGAACCGGAGCGCGCCGCCGCTGAGCGAGCGTGGTTATGCCGGTATTCTGGAGATTGCTCGTTGGCACCCAGGGTGGAAAATGCCTCCAGGAGCACGACCACATCATCGCCACGGGCCAGCCAGGCTTCGGTTTCCGCGAGGGTCAGGGGTACGAAGCGTCCCTTGCAGCAAGCGCCGCAGCCGGCAATGCAGTCGAAATGTACAGGGGAGTTCATGGCGCGTTTTCCGAGGCAGTTGGACAACTGCATGCTACGAAGCCGGCCATGGCTTTCCTTGCCCGATTCCACGAGCTTCTTGCACAAATGAAACGAGTGCGATAGTGGGCAGCAGGATCAGGCATGCAGCTCGTTGAATTGGGCAAACCCGTTTGAGTGACCGTTTTTATACTGTCTGCTCAACCACTGCGCCCGCACGAGGTCTGCAACTTGAAACGCCCTTCACTGATGCGCACACCGATTCTCGAATACGGCGACTCTCCCCAATCTCGCGAGGGGCGCTTTCACAATCTGTCACCGCGCCCTGCAGACATGCCTGAACCCGACGCCAGGACGATCTGGAACGCGCTGTTCAACAAGCCAACGTTCACGGTGCCGCGTGCGCCGGTGCCGGTGCTGCAGTTGACCCGTGCACAGCTCGATGCTGCGCCGCACGCCAGCTTGTTCCGCCTGGGGCATTCCACGGTCCTGTTCAAGCTGGGCGAGGGCTGGTGGCTGACGGACCCGGTGTTTTCCAAACGTGCCTCGCCATTCACGTTTGCGGGCCCGAAGCGGTTCCATGCACCTCCTTTGTCCCTGGATGAGCTGCCACCGATTCGAGGCGTTATCCTTTCCCACGACCACTACGATCACCTGGACCGGGCGACGATCAAGGCACTGGCGCCCAAGGTGGAGTGCTTTCTCACGCCGCTGGGTGTTGGCGACCGGCTGCTGGCCTGGGGTGTGCCGGCAGCCAAGATTCATCAGTTCGACTGGTGGCAAGGCATCGAGGTGGGTGGCTTGCGCCTGACGGCGACACCCGCGCAGCATTTCTCCGGCAGGGGGCTGCGAGATGGCAACCGCACGCTGTGGTGCTCGTGGGTGATCCAGGCAGCGGAGTTGCAGATGTTCTTCAGTGGCGACACTGGCTATTTCGATGGCTTTGCCGAAATAGGGCGGCGTTTCGGGCCGTTCGATGTGACGCTCATGGAAACGGGCGCCTACGATGAGCACTGGCCCTATGTGCACATGCATCCTCGGCAGACCGTACAGGCCCACCTGGACCTAGATGGAGGCTGGTTGCTGCCGATCCACAACGGCACGTTCGACCTTGCACTGCATGCTTGGTACGAACCCTTTGAGCAAGTGCTGGAGTGGGCAGGGCAGCAAGGCGTTCCTGTGGCTACCCCCAGAATGGGTGAGCGGGTCGACCTGCGCTCGCCGCGTGCGGCTGAGCGCTGGTGGCGCGAAGTGGTGAATAAAGAGGAGCAGCCCAAGGCACGCGGATGCCGAATGCGCTGGGCGAACCAATACGGCTGCTGACTAGGCGAGGGCCCTGCGGGCGCGGGGAACCTGCCCCCGCAAAGCCTAGGCACGTGCTTAGGGGACCAACGGGTCGATCAGCACAGGCACCACATTATCGAAACGCTCGAGTTGCAGTATGTCGTGAGTCATCCTATCCACCACCGCATCGGGCAATGGCAGCACAGAGTAGGGGACGCACAAGCGGAACTTGTCGATGAAGTCTTGCTCGCTGAAGGGGTTGAGTGGATGGCCCTTCAAATAGGTATAGGCATTTTCCAGCACTCTCCCGTCCCTAAGAAAAGTCGTCAAGTGGGCCCCCACTACTTGGATGCCAAGGTGCGCACCTGGCTGGATTTCCTCAAGGAGCAACTACCGTTGTTGTTTGCCGAGCACCAGCGGGTGGTGGATGATCACCGGTATTGGCGTTGAGGATAATTGCCTGAACAGGTTAGGTGCCTGACTTGATCTTGGTCCAGAGACGGGTCCGCACGCGTTCGAGCCGCAGAGGCAAGGTCTCCAAAGGGTACAAGGTATCCATGACCGCCTTGGTCGGGTACAACGTCGGATTATCACGCAATTTGGCATCGATCAGGGTATTGGAGTCTTTGCTGCCATTCGGGTAACCGACATAGTTGGAATTCCGGGCGGTGATCTGCGGCTCCAGGATATAGTTCATCAGCACGTATCCTTGTTGCGGGTGTGGCGCGTCCTTGAGCAACACCATATTGTTCATCCATATCGGTGCGCCTTCCCGCGGTATGTTTTAGGCGATCTTGATACCATTTCCTGCCCGCTCGGCCGTCTGTACTGCGCTGTACACTGAACCACTCCAACCAATCACCGCGCAGATTTCGCCGTTGGCCAGGTCGGTGGGGAACTTCGAAGAATCGAAGTAGCGAACATAGGGCCGGACTTCACGTAGTAACGCTTCGGCCTTGTCGTAATCGGCCGGGTTCTTGCTGTTGGGCGAAAGACCCAGGTAGTGCAAGGCAATGGGGATGATTTCCACTGGTGCATCGAGCATTGCCACGCCACATTGGCTGAGCTTACTGATATTTTCCTTTTTGAAGAGCAGATCCCAGGAGTCCACGGGGGCATTCACGCCCAGGGCCTTGGACACCTTGTCCACGTTGTAACCGATACCTGTGGTACCCCACATATAGGGGACGGCATAACGATTGCCAGGGTCGTTCACTTGCAGCTTTTGCAGAACTTCGGGTGCCAGGTGTGACCAGTTGGGTAATTGCGAGCGGTCCAGCGGTTGTAGCACACCTGCCTTGACGAAGTTTGGCAGGAGGTCGTCCGGCACCATGACCACGTCATAGCCGCTACGCCCGGCCATCAGCTTGCTTTCCATCACCTCTGCGTTGTCGAAGACATCTTGAACCAGGCGGGTACCGGTGGTTGTTTCGAGTTCATTGGCCGTTTCAGGCGCAAGGAAATCCGACCAGTTGTACAAGTGCACGGTGGCAGGCTCTGCCCAGGCGACAAGAGCCTGGATATTCAGTAATGAGACTGTGCCAAATTTGATGAGGCGTGAAAGTAGCATAAGGGGCTCCAGGCTGATCATTGCGTCTGGTGGCACAGGGCCGATTCGAGAAGCCCCATTGGTGCGTACTGACACCAGAACATTATGTTTTTATTGCACAACGCGCAGTCAGTATGCGTTTTGCCTGGCAATTTCCTATCCCATCGAAGGGGTAACCCTGGGGGTAGTTACGAATGAAAGACTCGCGTTTCCAGTGCCGTTCACCCGAGGTGAAAGGAGGGCAGCCAGGCGCCCCTGGCTGCGACGCCGATCAGATATCCGTCGCGCAGCAACTGGCGACTGGCACCCGCAGGCAGTCGCCCAGATCGTCATGAAGTAGTAACTGAAGTAACTCGCTGATCAGCGTGGTGGTTGGCCAGCTATTACGCGGATGTGGGTGTGCTCTAACGGGTACTTCAAGACTCAACCTCCACCAGTCCCGGTGTTGGTTTGCAAAAACCCGCTGTCAGCCATGTGAGGTACAACCCACCGCACACCAACCAGGCCACCCCGGCCAATATCACCATTGTGCTCAACAGTGACAGCAGATAGAGGTTAACCCCAATAGCCAGCACCGGAAGCACCACAAACCCTACACTGCTCAGTCGCTGCCTGTGCCGTTCACGCAGGTAATAGGTGATCACACAGGTATTCACCGCTGCGAACGCGAGAAAAGCACCGAAATTAATCAATGATGCGCCTGAACTCACATCCGCGCAGATTCCTATCAGCCCTAGCCCGGCGATCAACAGCAGGTTGAACACTGGTGTGCGCGCCTTGCCTTGCAGTCGAGCGAAGTAGCGTGCAGGTAGCACACCTTCGCGCCCCATGAAATACAGCAACCGGCTGGCGCTGACTTGCACCGCCAGGCAGGAGGCGAACCCGCCGACAATGCCGCCGAGGTTGATGAAGTCAGCGAAAAATTGGCCTCCGACTTCAAGCGACAGTGCATAAGTCGCTGTCTCAGGGTCGGCGAACTGTCCGCCGGGGTGGCTCAGTTGCATCAGGTAAGCCACCGCCGTGAACAACAGCCCGCCCAGACAGATCACTAACAGCACCGCCCGGGGAATATCGCGCTTGGGCTGCTCTGCCTCCTCGGCCAAGGTGGTCACGGCGTCGAAGCCGAGAAATGAATAAGCCGCGATCGCGGCAGCGGCGGTGAGGCCAGTCAGTGTGCTGTGATCGTTCCACGCAGCGTGGGTGAAGCCGATTTGAGGCAGGCCGGCTACATAGCGCAGGCAGTAACCGATAAACAGCAGTACCAAGGCCACGCTCAGGGATGTCAGCAGTTTGTTCAGGCGGTCGGTCAAGGCCATGCCGCTGACGGTCACTGCCGTGGTCAGGCCAATGTTAATCAGCAGCCAAGCCCAGGTGGGGATTTGTGGAAACTGGGCATTGAGGAACACTGACTGTAACAGCCACGCGACCATGGGCATGAACAGATAAGCCAGCAGCACCGCCCAGCCGACCACGAAGCCACAGCCTGGGCCGAGCAGGCGTTTTGCGTAGTAGTAAGCTGAACCGGACACTGGAAACAGGCGTGACAGCTTGGCGTAACTCAGGGCCGACAGCAGCATGGCTCCGGTGGCCAGCAAGAAGGCGCTCGGGGCGATACCGCCGCTACGGTCGGAGATGACGCCGAAGATGACCATGGCCAGGCTTGGGCACATGTAGGCCAGGCCGAAGGCCGTCAGGGATGTCAGAGAAAGTTTAGTGGGCGTAGCATCAGGCATGGGCGACCTCTTGCTGCGCAGTGGTTATGCCACGGACCGGGCTTTGAACGAAATGAGCCATGCTTCATCCTCTTTTGTGTTTTTTCTAGGAGGCTGAATTGGAACTCCAAGGCCAGGAGCCGGGGAGTGGTGGGGGCAGGTGAGCGCTTGTGAGCTACTGCCGGTCTAGTATGCGGGGACCGGCAAGTATTTCTATAACGACGAATGATTAACCCGGGGTAATGGCTCGCGGTGGCTGGGGCGCAGGGTTCAGGTTGGCCAAGTCATCACCGGCGAGGAACAGCAGCGAGAACAGCTCGCTTTGGGAGTTCACATTCAGCTTGCGATAGACGTTGCGCCGATGGACCTTCACCGTCTCGGCGGACAACTTAAGCTTGTTCGCCGTCTCCTTGTTGGAGTGCCCCGAAAGAATCAGCCTTACCACATCCAGTTCCCGAGCCGTGAGGGCCGACTCTAGCTTGCGGCATGCATCGTCCTGCCTTTGGGCGAGGCGAGGCCCGGGTTTTGCCGGTGTGCGTTCGGGCAACTGCTCGAAGTGCAGGCGCTGGCGAAGCAGGCCGATAAGCCAGGGGCGCACCAACTCCAGTTGAGCGATGGCCTGGGTGTCGAAGCGTGAGCGCCCACCCAGTGACAGGCACAGCGTGCGTCCATCGCCGAGTGCCAGGTTGAACTGGACTTCGTCGGCGACCACGTTGTGAGTGAAGTACAAGCGGTAATAGTCGGTCTGTTGAAACTGCTCCGGCGCAACGTCGGCTAGGCGCACAAGGCCAGTCAATGCTTGCTCACGGCTGTTGATATAGAAAGGGTCAAGCAGGTACAGGCGATTGGCGTATTCACTCACCAGTGGGTCGATACCCTCGTGTTTGTAGGGGCTTTGGGCAAAGATCTGCGGCTTGTCGTGGCTGAATAGCAGCGCCACCCAGGTGTCCACCTCTACGAAGTCGGCGAGCACTGTGGCCAAGGTGTGCCAGAAGCTCGGCCGGTCCAGGTGCTCGACGCATTGGCCCACGCCTTGGTGCCACGAAAGATCCTGCAAGTTGAAGCTCATGCCTACCCCCGGGTTAACCCGTCGAAGTGATTGTTTTGTGGGCGATTATTTTCATACTTGCATCACCCTTCGCGAATGTCACCTAGCCCGCGGAAGGGTCGGGCGCAGCGAGATGGACTACCCATGAAGATCGAAGTGGTACAGACGAAAACCCGCGACGGCGACACCGCCCACAATCTCAAAGGCATTCTCAAGGCCATGGCCCGGTGTGAGTCGGACACCGATATTCTGATGTTTCCCGAATCGCATCTGACCGGATTCCTTACCGCAGATGATGTGGATTCGCTGTCCGAAGCCATTGACGGCGACGCGGTGCAGGCCGTAGTCGTTGAGGCACGCCAGCGCAATGTAGCGGTAGTGTTGGGCCTGTATGAGAATGCCAATGGCACCTTCTACAACACGACTCTTTTCATTGCCCCTGAAGGCATCTTGCTTACCTACCGTAAGACTCACCTGTGGGTGCCGGAACACGGCATCGTGGTACCGGGCGACCGCTTTGCCACCGTTGAATGGCGCGGTGTGCGTCTGGGACTGTTGATCTGTTATGACAGCGAGTTCCCCGAAACCGCGCGCGGATTGAAGGCCCTCGGGGCACAGTTGATGTTGATCACCGACGGCCTGGCAGAGCCTGAGGATCATGTGCATCGCGTGTCGGTAATGGCCCGGGCGATGGAGAACCAGGTATTCGCAGTGGCAGCCAACCGGGTCGGTGACGGGCAGGATGGCAGTGTGTTCGTGGGGGCTAGTCTAGCGGTAGATCCGTATGGCCGAACGCTGTTCGAGGCTGGGCGCGGCGAGTCGCGGCACGGCGTGACCTTGGACTTGTCATTGATCGACAAGGCGAGGGCGTTTCATGACTATGGCGTCAATCAGCGCATGGTTATGTTGGGGGAGCAGATCGAGCATGCCAATGGCGTACGTGAGTTGATCATTGGCAATACAGTCAACCGCTGGCCTTGATCGGGATTGCCAGCAAGAAGGGGACCATCAAATCCCCATCTGTGGAGGGGCTGGCATCAGGACATCAGTTGTCGGTCAGCTACTTTCCGAATCAATCCTAAGCAGCACCGCCGAGCTGGCCTAGTGCACGCGGATGCAGTTGCCTTCAATGCGAAAATGCATTCGTATTTGCGAGGGAGAAGATGGCGCCTAGGTTAACTGTCGAAACCTTTGGGCGGCGGACAACGACTGAGGCATGGAGCGCTGGCAACTGGCTGGGCAAGGTAGAGCGCCTCGGCGCTCCTAAGCCTCTGCACCTCGGGCACGATATTTGAACCTTGTATCGCAACACCCGGCCCGCAGCTTTTCCATCAATTGAGCAATCTACTCGGCTACTCGCCAGCAGCCCCGCCCTGCATCGTCAAACCAGCCCACAAGCGGCGCGCGCATAGGTTGTCGGAGCGGCGAAGCATGAACCTGCAAGCAACCCTTCATATAGCAAGCGCCACTCAGCTCAAGTGGGCCGCTTTTCCACTACTTACAGTCCATTACCTACAACCCGAGCCAGAAACTCGGTCATCGGTTGAAGTTGGCTGACGACGTTTCCAACGTTCTTCAATCTGACGCGGCCGCTAGTCGCTCAGCACAAGATATGGAGATGCCGTGCCCAGTGCTGCGACGGTTTATCGTTGACACCCTCGCCCTCTAGACTAAGCGTCTTCTGACGGGCTCACTCGCGAGCCGGCTACGTCGTTACCGATGACCGTTAAGCGTTCGTTCAGACCTGCCCCGTCTCGTCTACAAACACGCCCTCGCAGCTTCTTCCCACCGTTCTGCCCGGCCCTGCGCCGTCGGCAAGAAGACTTCGACGCGGATCCCCGGTGTCTGTTCATGGATCACGGCCAATGCAATGGGGCCGATATGCAAAGCGGACACTTCCAGTGTGTAGCCGGTAGGCGTCTTGGTTTTCGAAAGCGAGGTGGCCGGTGCTTGCCACTTGGGCTCCAGGCACTGCACGTACGCCTGTGCGGTCTTTTCACTGTCGCCAGTGAAACCTGTGGAGTGGGATTCCAAAAATCCCCTTGAGCAACCTACTAGTGCCATGGCTGCGAGGAGGGCTGCGAGTGTTTTCATGGTGTGCGTCCTGTCGGGAAAAGGTTACATGTTGGGATAGTTGGGGCCGCCGGTGCCTTCTGGGGCGACCCAGGTGATGTTCTGGGCGGGGTCCTTGATATCGCAGGTTTTGCAGTGCAGGCAGTTCTGCGCATTGATCTGCAGGCGTTTGTCGCCACCTTCGGCCGCGACTATTTCATAGACGCCCGCAGGGCAATAACGTTGGGCAGGCTCATCGAAAAGGGGCAGGTTGTTGCTGATAGGCAGGTTCGGATCGGCAAGCCTGAGGTGAACCGGCTGGTCTTCCTCGTGGTTGGTGCTGGAAAGAAACACCGAGGAGAGCTTGTCGAAACTCAGCTTGCCATCAGGTTTTGGATACTCGATCCGCGGTGCGTCGCTGGCCGGCTTGAGGCAACTGTGGTCAGGGCGGGTATCGCGAAGGGTGAACGGGAGTTTGCCGCCGAACAGATTCTGGTCGATGAAATTGAAGGCGCCGCCTGCGATCGCCCCAAACTTGTGAAGGGCGGCGCCGAAGTTACGACTGCGCAGTAATTCGTCATGCAGCCAACTGGCCTTGAACCCTTCGACATACTCGAACAGTTCGTCTCCGCTACGTCCTGCCTGTAGTGCTTGCACGAGGGCCTCTGCCGCAAGCATGCCCGACTTCATCGCGGTATGGCTGCCCTTGATCTTGGCGAAGTTCAAGGTACCCAGGTCACAGCCGATCAGCGCGCCGCCGGGGAACACCATCTTGGGCAATGCGTTCAGACCGCCCTTGCAGATTGCCCGGGCGCCATAACTGACCCGCTTGCCGCCTTCCAGGTACTGGCTGATCACCGGGTGGTGCTTGTAGCGCTGGAACTCGTCAAACGGTGACAGGTGCGGGTTGCTGTAGGACAGGTCGACGATCAGTCCGACCACCACCTGGTTGTTTTCCAGGTGGTAGAGGAACGAGCCGCCGGGGTTCTCGTCATTCAGCGGCCAGCCTGCGGTGTGCACCACCAGGCCAGGCTCGTGTCGCGCCGGGTCGATGTCCCAGATTTCCTTGATGCCAAGGCCGTAGTGCTGCGCATCGGCCTCACTGTCGAGGTCGAAGTGCTTGATCAGTTGCTTGCCGATATGCCCACGGCAACCCTCCGCGAACAGCGTGTATTTGCCGCGCAGTTCCATGCCGGGAGTGTAATAGCCGGCCTTGGGTTGGCCTTCACGGTCCACGCCCAGATCGCCTGTGACGATGCCGCAAACCCGGCCATCTTCATCGAGCAGCGCTTCTTGAGCGGAGAACCCAGGGTAGATTTCCACACCCAAGGCTTCAGCCTGTTGTGCCAGCCAGCGGCACAGGTTACCCAGCGAAATGATGAAGTTGCCTTCGTTGTGCATGGTACGAGGAACGAAGAAACCAGGGACTCTGCTGGCCCGTTCAGCGTCCCGGAGAAAGTAGATATCGTCGCGTTTCACCGGTGTGATCAACGGGGCGCCGAGTGCTTGCCAATCCGGGAAAAGCTCGTCCAATGCACGGGGCTCGAAGATGGCACCGGACAGGATATGGGCGCCGACTTCCGAGCCTTTCTCGACCACGCAGACACTGATCTGCTGGCCCGTTTCCAACGCCTTCTGCTTCAGTCGGCAAGCCGCGGCCAGGCCCGATGGGCCGGCTCCGACGATGACGACATCGAACTCCATTGATTCCCGTTCCACTGCTCGACCTCTCTGTAGCGATGTAGCGATTCGATATCCACCCAGGCATGCCCAGGCACGGCTTATTGAGTTGAATGATTCGGCAGGCAATACGGGAATTCAATTTATGAAACGCCAAGTGGCACTTCCGATTCGTTGAACAGAATCAATGCCGATGCCAGGTCAACAGCGGGCTATGCGTGGCCCTGACGATCGATGAATTGCAATGCGGTTTCACCGAGGAGGCACTTTCGAATTCGTAAATTGAATTGGAAGTTCGCTTGCTGAAACATCCCCTCAAGTCATGAACAGCGACAAGAACAAGGGGATGGCACCATGCCCATCGAGATTGAAAAGCTGCTTGATTATCCGATCCCTGTGGTCCGCCAAACCCTGACCCGACAACAGACGGCGTTCTATGCACTGTCCGTCGGGATGGGTTGCGACCCGTTGGATGATCGGCAGTTGGGCTATGTCGACTTCCGCCGCGACCTGCACGCCATGCCTTCGATGGCACTGGTACTCGGGCACCCTGGCTTCTGGCTGGGCGACCCGCGCTCGGGGGTGGACCCCAAGTGTGTGGTGCATGGCGAGCAGGAAATTACCCTGCATGCCCCGCTTCCTGTGGAAGGGGAAGTGATCGGCGCGACCAGGATCCTTGGCGTGGCTGATAAGGGGGCGGGACAGGGAGCCTTGCTCTACACGCAAAAAGAAGTGCGTAACGCGCAGAGTGGGCAGTTGCTGGCGAGCACGTTGAGCACGACCTTTCTGCGTGGTGGCGGAGGCTTTGGGGGTGACAGCACGCCACTGCGTGGCAGCCACCAGGTGCCGGACACCGAGCCCGACTTCTGCGTGGACCTGCCCACCCGCCCGGAGCAGGCCCTTTACTACCGAATCAATGGTGACGACAACCCGTTGCACGCAGACCCGGCCGTGGCCCGTGCGGCGGGCTTCAGCCGGCCGATCCTACACGGTCTGTGCACCTTTGGCGTGGTCTGCCACGCCCTACTCAAGACCCTTGGCGACTATGACGCCGGCGCCCTGCGCAGCATGGCGCTGCGTTTTTCCGCACCGGTGCTGCCGGGGGAAACCATTCGCAGCGAGATCTGGCGCGACGGCTCCTTCCGTGCGCGTGTCCTGGAACGTGACGCCCTGGTGGTGAGCAACGGCCTGGCGACATTTGCCCCGACCTCCACCCAGAACTGAATTCATTACCAGGCTATCAGGAGACCGAGATGCATTCGTCTGAAGAACGTTTGGAAAACATCCGCATGATCCGCGACAGCGCAGTGGCGTTCGCCCCGGCCAGTGAGCTGGCTCGGGTGCGCGGCCTGCGCTACCAGGTGCCGGGGTTCGACGGTGCGGTATGGCGCGAGATGGCCGATAACGGCTGGCTGGGCCTGTCGTTACCCGAGGCCCAGGGCGGTATTGGCCTGGGCATGGCTGAGTACTGCGCCTTGCTGGAAGTGTTCGGCGCCGCCTTGCTGCCCGAGCCCTTCGTGCCGGCGGTGCTGGCGGCGCGCCTGCTCGATGGCGAGCAACGGGCTGCGCAGCTGAGCGGCGAGCGCCTGCTGCTGCCGGCCTTGCAAGAGCAGGTCGACAACCTGGAGGCTACCGAAGGCGGCACCCGCCTGCACAACGGCAAGGTCCGGGGGCGCAAGCTGTGCATTCCCATGGCCGCTGGTGCCGACGGCTTCCTGGTCAGCACCCCCGATGGCCTGGCCCTGGTGGACGCCAAGGCGCCCGGTGTGGAGCTGGAAATCATCACCACCCAGGACGGTGGCCATTTCGGCCACCTGCACCTGAACAACGCCCCCGCTGAAACCCTGCCCCTGCAGGCCCAGGCCTTGTCCGACGCCCTGGACGAAGCCGCCCTGGGCACTGCCGCCTACCTGCTGGGCGCTGCCGAACAGGCGTTCACTCTGACCTTGGACTACCTGCGCACCCGCAAGCAGTTCGGCCAGACCATCGGCAACTTCCAGGCCCTGCAGCACCGCGCCGTGGACCTCAAGCTGCAACTGGCTTTGTGGCGGGCCAGCCTGGAAGCGGCGGCAGCGACCTGCGATGCCGGCGCACCCGCCACCCAACGTCGTGCGGCCGTTTCCCGAGCCAAGGCCCGTGCCGCCGACGCCGCGTTGCTGGTCACCCGCCAGGCGGTGCAGCTGCATGGCGCCATTGGTTACACCGACGAATGCGACGTCGGCCTGTACCTGCGCAAGGCCATGACCCTGGCCAACCTGTATGGCTCATCCGACCAGCACCGCCGCCGTTACGACGCCTGCATGCCACGCCTGGCCAGCGCCTGAGGACACGATCATGAGCGAACAAGTAACACTGCCCGACTTCAACGCCCTGAGCGACAGCGCATTCCGTGAGACGGTCCGCGAATTCCTGCATGCGCACTTCCCGGATGAATTGCGCGACCTGCCCAAGCGCCTGCACTGGGAGGAAGTCAAGGACTGGTACATGACCCTTTCCGCGCACGGTTGGCTGTGCCCGGGCTGGCCCCGCGAATTCGGCGGCATGGGCCTGTCGGCGGCCAAGCAGCTGATCTACACCGAGGAGTTCGAGAACTACGGCGTGGCCCGTACCCCGGACCACGGCATCATGCTGCTCGGCCCGCTGCTGATCCGCTACGGCTCGCCCGAACAGCAGCAGTATTTCCTGCCGCGCATCCTGAGTGGCGAGCATATCTGGTGCCAGGGCTACAGCGAGCCGAACGCCGGCTCCGACCTGGCCAGCCTGCGTACCGAGGCGGTACTCGACGGCGACGAATGGGTGATCAATGGCCAGAAGATCTGGACCACGCTGGCCACCGACGCCGATTGGATCTTCATGCTGGTACGCACCGACAAGACGGCGAAGAAACAGGAGGGCATCAGTTTCGTGCTGGTGCCGATGGACAGCCCCGGGGTGACCGTGCGGCCAATCCTGAACCTCGACCTGCACGACGAGCTGTGCGAGGTGTTCTTCGATGACGTGCGCGTGCCCAAGGCCAACCTGGTCGGCGAAATGAACGCCGGCTGGACCATGGCCAAAGCGCTGCTGGGCTTCGAGCGGATCTTCCTCGGCTCGCCCAAGCAGTCGGCCAATGCCCTGACCCGCCTGGAAGTCCTCGGTGAGCACCTGGGCCTTCACGACGAGCCGGGTTTCCGCGACCGCCTGACCCGCCTGCGCCTGGACCTGGACGACCACAAGCTGCTGTTCGAGACCTTCGCCGAGCGCCTGCGCCGTGGCGAGAATCTGGGTGCCGACGTGTCGTTGCTCAAGGTGCACCAGACCGAGCTGTTCCAGCGCATCACCGACTACATGCTGGAGATCAGCGGCGAGTACGCGGCGTACCTGGAGCCAATCGAAGGCAACGGCAACCTCAATCCTACCGGCCTGTTCCTTCAGGCGCGTCCCGCGACCATCTACGGCGGCAGCTCGGAGATCCAGCGCAACATCCTGGCCAAGGCGATGCTCGGCCTGTAACCGAACGACGGAGAGAACGACATGCTCGACAACAAAGTAGTGGTAGTCACTGGTGCCGGTGGCGGCATCGGCCGGGCCATCGCCGTGGAGATGGCACGTGCCGGCGCCTCGGTGGTGATCAATGACGTGGGCGTGTCGCTGGGCGGCGAGGGCGGCTCATCCACCCCGGCCCAGGAAACGCTGAAACTTATCGAAGGCTTCGGTGGCCGCGCAGTGATCAACACCGACAGCGTCGCCGACTGGAGCGGCGCGCAGAACATCATCACCTGCGCCATGGACAGCTTCGGCCGCATCGATGGCGTGGTGAACAACGCCGGGATCATTCGTGACGTGATCTTCCACAAGATGAGCGTGGAGGACTGGCAGTCGGTGATCAACGTGCACCTGAACGGCAGCTTCTACGTCAGCCGTGCTGCCGCCGAACGCTTCCGTGCACAGAACAGCGGCGCCTTCGTGCACATGGTCAGCACCTCGGCGCTGATCGGCAACGTCGGCCAGGCCAACTACTCGGCGGCCAAGCTGGGGATGGTGGCGCTGAGCAAGTCCATCGCCCTGGACATGCAGCGTTTCAACGTGCGCTCCAATTGCCTGGCGCCATTCGCCTGGAGCCGGATGACCAGCGCGATCCCCGACAGCACCCCGGAAGAAAAGGCCCGGGTCGAGCGCCTGAAGCAGATGACCCCGGAAAAGAACGCCCCGCTGGCGGTGTACCTGCTGTCGGACCAGGCCAAGGACGTGAACGGCCAGGTGTTCACCGTACGTCGCAACGAAATCTTCCTGATGAGCCAGAACCGCCCGGTGCGCTCGGTGCAGCAGGGGGAAGGCTGGACCGCCCAGGCCATCGCCGAGCACGGTATGCCGGCATTGTCAGGCTCTTTCACTCCGCTGCAGGTCAGCGCTGACGTGTTCTGCTGGGATCCGGTTTAACGAATTTCATGAGGTCGAGTTTTATGAATGCCACACACGCCCAAGAGCGCTACCAGGACATTCGAGAGGGTGTTCGTGCCCTGTGCGCGGAATACCCAACTGAATACTGGCGCAAGATCGACGAGGAAAAAGGCTTCCCGGAGGCGTTCGTCAAGGCCATGACCGAGGCGGGCTGGTTGTCCGCGATGATCCCGGAGGAATACGGCGGCTCGGGCCTTGGCCTGGCCGAAGCCTCGGTGATTCTGGAGGAGGTCAACCACTGCGGTGGCAACTCCGGCACCATCCATGGACAGATGTACAACATGTTCACCCTGCTGCGTAACGGCAGCGAGGAGCAGAAGCGCTATTACCTGCCCAAGCTGGCCAGCGGCGAACTGCGTTTGCAATCGATGGGCGTGACCGAGCCAACCACCGGTACCGACACCACCAAGATCAAGACCACCGCTGTGCGGCAGGGCGACAAGTACGTCATCAATGGGCAGAAGGTGTGGATCTCCCGGGTGCAGCATTCGGACCTGATGATCTTGCTGGCCCGTACCACGCCGTTGGCGGAGGTCAAGAAGAAGGTCGATGGCATGTCGATCTTCTTGGTCGACCTGCGTGAGGCCATTGGCAATGGCTTGACCGTGCAGCCCATCGCCAACCTGGTCAATCATGAAACCAACGAGCTGTTCTTCGACAATCTGGAGATACCTGCCAGCAGCCTGATCGGCGAAGAGGACAAGGGCTTCCGCTACATCCTCGACGGCTTGAATGCCGAGCGCACGCTGATCGCCGCCGAATGCATCGGTGACGGTCGCTGGTTCGTCGAGAAGGCCAGCCAGTATGCTCGCGACCGTGTGGTGTTCGGTCGTCCCATCGGCCAGAACCAGGGCGTGCAGTTCCCGATTGCCGAGGCCCATATCGAAATCGAGGCGGCCGACCTGATGCGTTGGCGTGCCTGCGAAGAGTATGACAGCGGCCGCAATGCCGGCGCCGCCGCCAACATGGCCAAGTACCTGGCGGCCAAGGCCAGCTGGGAAGCCGCCAACGCCTGCCTGCAAACCCATGGTGGTTTTGGTTTCGCCAACGAATACGACGTGGAGCGCAAGTTCCGCGAAACCCGCCTCTATCAGGTGGCGCCGATCTCTACCAACCTGATTCTCAGCTACGTCGCCGAGCACTTGCTGGGCATGCCGCGTTCCTATTGAGGCCATGATCATGAGCGATAACGATCTGGGCCAACTCCAGGACTGGCTGGGGCGTCAGGAGCGCTGCGAGGCGATCATCACGCCGCAGATGCTCGACGCCTATCGGGCTACGTTGGCACCGCACTTGTGGGAGTCCGAGGGTGCTGCACCGCCAGGCTTGCACTGGTGCCTGGCGCCGAGCCCGGCAACAGCGAGCATGGCGGAGCTGGGTGAAGATGGTCATCCACGCCGTGGTGGCTTCCTGCCCCCTATATTGCTGCCACGGCGTATGTGGGCCGGTGGTGAGGTGGAAACCTTGGCGCCATTGCCCATCGGCAAGCCGATCCAGCGGCTGTCGACCATTCGCGACATCCGTTTCAAGGAGGGCCGCAGCGGCAAACTGTGCTTCGTCACCGTCGAGCATGAATTGTCCTGCGAAGGCGTGCTGGCCATCCGCGAGCGGCAGGACATCGTCTACCGTGCGCCGGCCGAGCCGGGCGCCGCGCCTGCGGGCGGACCAGAGCGCGTGGGCGAACTGGAGCACTGGGTCGAGACCCCGCCGACTTTGCTGATGCGCTACTCGGCACTGACTTTCAATGCCCACCGCATCCATTACGACTTGCCCTACGCCACCGAAGTGGAGGGCTATCAGGGCTTGGTGGTGCACGGGCCATTGCAGGCCAGCCTGTTGTTCAACCTGGCAGCCCGGCACGCAGGCCGAGTGCCTGCCCGCTTTGCCTATCGCGGGCAGGTACCGCTGATCGCCGGGAAGGTATTCCGCGCGGCGGTGTCCTGGAAAGAGCAGGGCGATAGCCTGCAGGCCTGGACCCAAGATGCTGATGCCAACCTGAATATGGAGGCAAGCGCATCATGTTGAGTGAATACAGAGCCCCGATAGCCCCATTGTTCGTCCCGGGCGACCGTCCTGAACGTTTTGCAAAGGCGGCTAACAGCGGCGCTGATGCAGTGATCCTGGACCTGGAAGATGCCGTCGCGCCACAGTCCCGAGAACTGGCTCGAGAGGCTGTAGCCAACCATGGCATTGACAATGTACCGGTCATCATCCGGATCAACGCAACAGCCAGCGCACATTTCAAGGCCGACGTGGCCGCGCTTCGCGACACACATTTCGATGCACTGATGTTGGCCAAGGCTGAAACCCCAGCAGATGTCCGTCTGGTGCATGCGTTGTTTGGTCGTCAGGTGCCGGTAATTGCGCTTGTAGAAACTGCCGCAGCCTATGAACACCTGACTTGGCTGATGCTTGAGCCTGGCGTTGTGCAAGCGGCCTTCGGTTCACTAGACCTGGCCCTCGATCTGGGTTGCCAGCCAAGCCGTGAAGCATTGGCGTATTTCCGTGGTGCATTGCTGCTGAAATCTTGCCTTGCTGGTTTGCCTTCGCCGATTGATGGAGTCACTACTGGTTTTGACGATCCAGCGTTGGTTCACCAAGAAGCTCAGATCGCTGCCGACTTGGGTTTTGGCGGCAAGTTGGCAATCCACCCCCGGCAAGTAGCACCGATTCTGGAAGCCTTTCAACCGAATGCCCAGGCAATCAACTGGGCATGTCGAGTGCTTGAGGCCGCCGAAAATGGCGGCGCCGTTCAAGTCGACGGTGCGATGGTTGATCGCCCTCTGCTCGAACGCGCCCGTCGAATCCTTTCCCGTTCCAGCCCTGTTGGAGAATCCCAAGCATGAAAGTCCTCGTTGCAGTCAAGCGCGTGGTCGATTTCAACGTCAAGGTCCGCGTCAAGGCAGACCAGTCCGGCGTTGAACTGGCCAGCGTGAAAATGGCCCTGAACCCCTTCTGCGAAATTGCTGTGGAAGAGGCGGTAAGGCTGAAGGAACAGGGCATCGCAACAGAAGTGGTGGTGGTGACAGTAGGGTCGAACGCGGCGCAGGAACAACTGCGCACCGCCCTGGCTCTTGGAGCCGATCGCGCCATTCTGGTCGAGGCGACTGATGATTTGAGCTCGCTGACGATCGCCAAGGCCCTCAAGGCTGTGGTCGACAAGGAACAGCCGCGGTTGGTGATTCTTGGCAAGCAGGCCATCGATAGCGACAACAACCAGACTGGCCAGATGCTGGCCGCGCTGAGCGGTTATGCCCAAGGCACCTTCGCCTCCAAGGTCGAAGTGGTGGGTGACAAGCTGAATGTCACGCGTGAAATCGACGGCGGTTTGCAATCCCTTGAGCTCAGCCTGCCAGCGATCGTCACCACCGACCTGCGCCTTAACGAGCCGCGTTATGCATCGCTGCCGAACATCATGAAAGCCAAGAAGAAACCCCTCGAGACGCTGACTCCATCGGCACTCGGCGTCGCTACGACTTCGACGATCAAAACTCTGAAAGTCGAGGCCCCCGCAGTGCGCAGCGCCGGTATCAAGGTGAAAACCGTGGCCGAATTGATCGAAAAACTGAAGAACGAAGCGAAGGTGATCTGATGGCTGTCCTGGTAATCGCTGAACACAGCAATGGCGTCCTGGGCGCCGCTACATTGAACACCGTGGCCGCAGCCCGGAAAATCGACGACAGCATTGCCGTACTGGTGGCGGGTCAACAGGTCGACCAAGTCGCTCAGACGGCGGCGCGCATCGATGGGGTCACCAAAGTGTTGGTCGCCGATAACACGGCCTATGCAAATCTGCTGGCAGAGAATGTGGCGCCGTTGGTGGCGTCGCTGGGTAAAGGCTTCAGCCATGTGCTGGCGCCGGCCACCACCAATGGCAAGAACTACCTGCCACGGGTTGCTGCCTTGCTCGATGTGGACCAGATCTCCGAGATCATCGAGGTGGTCAGTCCGGATACTTTCAAGCGGCCAATTTATGCTGGCAACGCCATCGCCACCGTGCAGTCCTCTGCTGCAGTCAAGGTGATCAGCGTACGCGCCACCGGCTTCGACCCAGTGTCAGCCGAAGGCGGCAACGCAATCATCGAAGTGATTGACGCCACATTCCAGCAAGGCCGGTCCCGATTCGTGGGCGAGCAACTGGCCAAGTCGGATCGCCCAGAGTTGACAGGCGCCAAGATCGTGGTGTCCGGTGGCCGCGGCATGCAAAGCGGCGACAACTTCAGTCTGCTGTACAACCTGGCGGACAAACTAGGGGCAGCAGTGGGCGCCTCGCGCGCCGCGGTCGATGCCGGTTATGCCCCTAACGACATGCAGGTCGGTCAGACCGGCAAGATCGTCGCCCCGCAGTTGTACATAGCGGTCGGTATCTCCGGCGCCATCCAGCACCTGGCGGGCATGAAAGATTCCAAGGTGATCGTGGCGATCAACAAGGACGAAGAAGCACCGATTTTCCAGGTGGCCGACTATGGCCTGGTGGGCGACCTGTTCGAGTTGGTTCCGCAATTGCAAGACGCGCTCTGAGGAGAGACGACGATGAGAAGAGCAGCGATCGTGGCACCGCGCCGAACCCCGGTAGGGGCATTCGGCGGCAGCCTGCGCGGCATACCGGTGGAGCGCCTGGGTGCCGAGGTGGTCAAGGCCATCCTGGCGCAAACCAAGCTGGACCCTGAGCGTATCGATGATGTGGTGTTCGCCCAGTCCTATGCCAACTCCGAAACCCCCTGCGTGGGCCGCTGGATAGCCCTGGAGGCGGGGCTGCCGGTGAGCGTGCCGGGCATGCAACTGGACCGCCGTTGCGGCGGCGGCCTGCAGGCTCTGGTCAATGCGGCGATGATGGTGCAGACCGGCGCTGCCGACGTGGTGCTGGCCGGTGGCGTGGAGAGCATGAGCAACATCGAGTACTACAGCACCGACATGCGCTGGGGCTCCAAGGCCGGGTCCGTGACTCTGCACGACCGCCTGGACCGGGGCCGTGAGCGCTCGCAGCCGGAGCACCGCTTCGGCCGTATCTCGGGGATGATCGAGACCGCCGAGAACCTGGCCCGCGAATACGGTATCAGCCGTGAAGCCTCTGATGCCTTCGCCGCGCGCAGCCAACAGCGCGCCGCTGCAGCCTGGGAGGCCGGGCGCTTCGATGACGAGATCGTACCGATCAGTGTGCCGCAGAAGCGTGGTGAGCCGCTGTTGGTGACCCGTGATGAGGGCGTGCGTGGCGACACCACGCTGGAAAAGCTGGCCGGCCTGCGCACGCTGAGCAAGGGCGGCACGGTCACCGCCGGCAACGCCTCACAGCAGAACGATGCCGCGGCAGCCTGCCTGGTGGTGGCCGAGGATAAGCTGGACGAGCTGGGCCTGGAGCCGATCGGCTACCTGCACAGCTGGGCGGCGGCCGGCTGCGAGCCGGCGACCATGGGCATCGGCCCGGTGCCGGCGGTGAACAAGCTGTTCGACCGCACCGGCCTTGGCTTCGAGCAGATGGACTTGGTGGAGGTCAACGAGGCCTTTGCCTGCCAGGTACTGGCGGTGCTCAAGGGCTGGGGCTGGAACGACCCAGACCGACTTAACGTAAACGGTTCGGGCATCTCCCTGGGCCATCCGGTGGGCGCCACGGGCATGCGCATCATGACCTCGGTGTTGCATGAGTTGCAGCGTCGCCAGGGGCGTTATGCCCTGGAGACCATGTGTATCGGCGGTGGCCAGGGCTTGGCCGCTATCTTCGAGCGCGTGGAGCGATAGGCCGAGCACCTGTCGCGATTCACGAAGAACGGTTTGCCACGTGGATGGGCCGATCCTCTGGTCGATACCCATCGAACAACAAAAACAATTACCTGAAATGTCGGGCCCGGTCCTCCTTGTCCTGTGCGGTCAAGGTCGGCCGTGCCTGGCCGGAGGCAAGCGCAATGAGGCAAGAAAAGGCTTCACCCCGTAGTGGGCTGTTCGTGGTCATCTTGTGTTTTCTGACGATCGTGGCGGACGGCTACGACCTGATCATTTACGGGGCGACTGTCCCTAGCCTGATGGAAGAACCCGGCTGGAACATGACACCGGCGGTAGCAGGGATGATCGGAGGCTGGACGCTGGCCGGTCTGATGGTGGGCTTTCTCTTGACGGGGTGGCTGACCGACCGGCTCGGCCGTCGCAACCTGCTCATGATTGGTGTGCTCTGGTTCTCGGTGGGCTCGGCCTTGTGCGCCACCGCGCAGTCGCCGCAGATGCTGGGCGTCTTCCGTTTTTTGTGTGGCATTGGCCTTGGCGGTGTGGTGCCGTGCGCGGTGGCCTTGACGATCGAATACGCCCCACGGCAACGGCGCCAGTTGTACAACGGCATCATGCTGAGCGGTTACGCGGTGGGCGGCATCGTTTCGGCGCTGGCCGCACTCGCCCTGTTACCGGAGCACAGTTGGCGCACGTTGTATGCCTTGGGTGGTTTGTACATCGTGATTCTGCCGGTGATGTACTTCTTGCTGCCTGAGTCGGTGAACTTCCTGGTTGGCCGAGGTCGTCTCGATGAGGCGAAAGAGCTGGCACACCGTTACGGGATGGATTTCGACCAGGTGCTGCAGGAGCAGGCTTTCCAGCGCAAGGTACAACCCGCCTCTGAGGGAAAAATTGGCTACAGGTTGCTATTTTCCAGCGGCTTTCGTGGTGTTGCCGTGCTGTTCATCTGCGGGATGTTCTGCACCCAACTGATCATTTACGGGCTCAATACCTGGTTGCCGCACCTGATGCGTGCTGCGGGCTATGCACTTGGGTCGTCGTTGCAGTTTCTGCTGGTGCTGCAACTGGGTGCGGTCGTCGGCAACCTGGCTGGCGCCATGTTCGCCGACCGCGTCGGCTCGAAGAAAGTCGTGGTGCCGTACTACCTGATTGGCGCGCTATCGCTATTGGCGTTGAGCCAGAAGCTCGATGCGTTCTGGCTGATGTGCGCGGTGTTTGGCGCAGGCCTTGGCACCATCGGCTCGACCACCTTGCTGTATGGGTTCCTCGGGGCCTATTTCCCGACCTCATGTCGCGGTGCGGCGGTGGGGGCTGTATTGGGCATCGGGCGAGCGGGGGCGATCCTGGGACCGATGATCGGTGGCTGGATCGTGGGCGCCAACCTTGACCATCAATGGAATTTCTATGCCTTCGCGTTGCCAGCAGTGATTGCGGCGGTAGTCGTGTCCTTTATTCCTAACCCGGTTTCCAGGTTTGAAACGGCAGACGCAGCGGGCAAGGACTGCCAGGAAGCCTGACCGCTTTCTGCAACGCCCAATACGTTGTCCCGAGGATTTATAGTTCTTCGCGGAACCGGGGATGGCAATCGAGCGCCGCCCGCGCTGCGCTCGATTGCCAGTGCATTGGCCGAACCCTGCTCGTCCTGGACAAGGTTGTAGTGAGTGCACTCAGGACCCGGCTTGCGGGCCAAACCATTGCTCATCAATGGCCTGCAGCATCTGCTCGGACGTGAGTTGCTGCGTCATGCGCCCGCGCAGCACACGCTTATGCTCGAAAGACCGGGCGCCACGCTTCATCACCTTTGCCTTGAGCTTGACGATGTAGTCATCACCGATGTGGCTGTTGAAGGTGTTGAAAAGCACCACGCGTTGGCCGTCGAAGCGGTTGTGCTCGACAAACGCCCAGATCGGCGGTGCGGGGCTATAGAGCCAAACGGGCGAGCCAAGCCAGACCGTATCGAACGGTTTCAGGTCGATGGTGCGCGGGGTGATGTCCGGCAGTACCTCGGGCTTCGATCTGCGTGTGTTCGCGTCCATGACGGCATGCGCCAAGCCACCCATACCTAACCGGTAGTCGGGCGCATCCAGAGGAAACAGTGTCGCATTGAGTCGTTGGGTTACATGGCGCGCGACCAATGCAGTGTTCCCCGAGCGCGAGAAATACACCACCGCCGTTCGTGAGGTGGGCGCGATGTCCGCGGTGACCGATGCGTTGGAGTGCTTGCTTTCCAATTGCCGAGCCTGGCGGCTTTCGATCCAGGTCACAGCATAGAGGTAGGCGAACACCGACAGCAGCGCGAGCGCCAGCGCGCTAAGAATCCAGTGCAGTACAGACATGGGCTTTCTCATGCAGTGATAATTGATGAATAGATCCACCGATGGCCCGATTTGCTGGCTCGGGCTAATGCCCGAGCCGAAGCAGTCGCGTGGTCGATCGCGTCGAGAAGAACGGCTCGCTTACACGAAGGCGGGCTTGTCGCCGTCTGTGTTGGGCTTGTTCACGCCCACGTTGGCACGCACCAGTAGGCCGGGGCTCATCACCAACTTGGTCACTAGTGCGGCCACACTCTTGCGCGATACTTCGGTGCCCTTGAAGGGTTCATCGCGGCTGGTGATCTCGTAGTTCACTTCGTCCTCGTCCTGCAGCCAAGCGGCGCGCAGGATGGTGTAGTCAGTGTCCGAGGCCTCGATCAGATCCGCGGATGCACGGTACGGCGGCAGGTATTGTCCAATCTCATTGCGGTTCCATTCGCCAAACTTGCCAGGCACTTCGTCGTAGATGCCCAGCGAGTTAACGAAGATCAAACGTTTGACGCCCTTGGCCTTCATCACCGCCAGGATGTGCGCGGTCTGCTGGTCCACATCGCCCGCCAGGTTGGCATAAACCACGTCCTGCCCCTCCATGAGCTGGGGCAGCAGCTTGTTGTCCATCACATCGCCGATCGCGATCGTGGCATTTGCGGGTTCGGTACTAGTCAGCTTCTTGGGATCGCGCACGAGCAGCGTCTGCTTGACATTCTGGTGCTCGCCCAGCATCTGCACAGCATGGCGGGCAATCTGGCCGCTGGCGCCCAGGATCAATACTTTGGTCATTTCAGTCACTCCTTCATTCATGGGCGTGTCGTTCACTTGTCGATTGTCCTTGCCAGTTGATCGACATAAGCCTGCCTGCCCAGCTTCTGATATTCGGCAAAATGCCGGTTCACATCTTCACCGGCGATGTATCGGAGTTGATTTTTCCCATCCGTGGCTGCCTCATACACGACATCGGCAATCATTTCCGGAGTGGAGAAGTAACTCTGGAAATCAAAATGCGCCATTGATCGTTCAAAGGCTTGCTTGTACTCATCCGCGACAGACCAAATCGCGTTCTCTCCAAACTGCGATTGGATGATGCCGGGCGCAACGGTTTTGATCCTGATGCCAAACAGCCCAAGTTCCTGCACCATGCCTTCCGTCCAACCCTCAATGGCGAACTTTGAAGCGTTGTAGATCGTGTTGAAGGGAACCGCCATCAATCCCGCCATCGAGGTGGTGGAGATGAATAGCCCTTGCCCGCGCTGCTTGAAATGAGGGATGAATGCCTTGGTGACCCGAATCGTCCCCATCATGTTCGTATCGAACAGGCGCACGATTTGCGCGTCCGTCAGATTTTCCAGCGGACCGCCCAGGCCATAGCCGGCATTGTTGAACACGACATCTACCGGGCCGATCTCCAACGCACTGGCAACGGCTTTTTCGATCTGTGCCGGATCGGTGACATCCAGTGGCAGTACGGATACGTTGTCCAGTTTTGCCAGATCGGCGCCTTTTTCGACATCGCGCATCGTGGCGATGACTCTCCAGCCTCGGCGTTGAAATAAAAGGGCGGTGGCCTTGCCCAAGCCGGTGGAGGCGCCGGTGATAAAGATGGTTTTCATCCTGCTGCTCTCGCTTAGAGGTTTTGCTGATAGAACGGGATCAGCTTGGCCAGTGCTTGGCCGACAGGGGCCGGCTGATCATACAAGTCGTAGTGCGAAGTATCCTCGACGACGACCAGTTCCTTGACCTTCGACGCAGCGCGCGCGTAAATCTCCAGCCCGTCGCGATAGGCGCCGAAACCGCCCGGCTTGTCGCCGACCACCACCATCATCGGTGTCGTCAGCAGCGTCTCGGCCAGATGGAAGGCATCCCAGCCGGCGGAGGCAGCGCGGCGCGAGAACAGCCCGCGCGTGCCGGCGTTGTCGTTGACGCAGCGGTTGCGGTAGTAGTCCGTGGCACCGAGAACATCGATGTCCGTGATACCCGCCTGGGCGACCGCATCCATGGAGGGCGGAACGAACAGGTCAACCTTGAGCGCCTCGCCCCGGGCTTCGGCGGTGCGTTGCTGGGCCACCGCTTCCATCTGGCCAATCGGGTCGAAGCCGCTGAAGCCTTCGCGGCACAGGCGGCCGTAGTTGACACCGGTGATGCTGACCAGGGCCTTGATGCGCCGCTCGATCATGGTTGCATTGATGGCATAGCCACCGCCGCCACAGATGCCCAGCACGCCAATGCGGTCGGCATCCACGTACGGCAAGGTGACCAGGTAGTCCATGACCCGGCTGAAGTCTTCCACGGCCATGGCCGGGTCTTCAGTGTAGCGGGGCTCGCCGCCGCTCTGGCCTTGCGTGCTGCGGTCGAAGGCGATGACGACAAACCCGGCTTCTGCCAGTGCCTTGCCATAAACGTTTCCAGCGGTCTGCTCCTTGCAACTGCCGATGGGGTGGGCGCTGATGATCGCTGGGTGTTTCTTCTTCTCGTCGAAGTTAGGCGGAAAATGCAGGTCTGCTGCGATGTCCCAGTAGGTGGTCTTGATCTTGACGCTTTGCATGATGGACTCCTTGTAGCCGTTGATAGGCCGTTGAGTGGAAATTGCCGGGTCGCGTTCTTCAAAATGGCGTGCGGCCAAGCAGCGGTGGAGCCACTTTAGGCTGGATGATTGATTCGTCATAGCCATCAATCTGTACTACAGTTGTATTTTCAAATTTACAATGAGTGCCGCATGGATCCGTCATTACTTCCTTCCTTGGCCTGGTTCGCGCACGTCGCCCACCACCGTAGCTTCACCAAGGCCGCGGCGGAAATGGGCGTCTCGCGGGCCAATCTGTCGCAGAACGTGAAGGCGCTGGAGCGGCGCCTGAACGTCAAGCTGCTGTACCGCACGACGCGGGACATGTCGCTGACCGAGGAAGGCCAACGGCTCTATGACGTGTGGTATCCGGCGCTGATTGCGGTGGAGCGCACAGTGCGCACCATGCATGACGCACGTGATGAGCCTTCGGGCCTGGTGCGGGTGAATACCTCCCGCGTGGCGGCCAAAACCCTGCTGGAGCCGCATCTGGAGGAATTCTGCTCCCGCTACCCCAAACTCCAACTGGAGCTGGTTGCCGACGATGCGCTAGCCAACATCGTGGCCGACGGCTGCGATGCGGGCATCCGCGTGGGCGAGAGCCTGGCCGAGCACATGGTGGCCGTGCCGATCACGCCGGCGCTGGAGATGGCGGTGGTGGGCACACCCGCCTATTTCATGCGCCATGGACAACCGTCCACCCCCGCCGATCTTGCGCAGCACAACTGCCTGCGGTTTCGGACCCCGGGTGGGGCGATCCTGCCATGGGAGTTCACTGCGCCGGGAGAAGACGGGCACGCCTTCACAGTAGAGCCGCAGGGCAGTGTCATCACGAACGACGATGACGGCATGATCTGCGCCGCATTGCAGAACGTGGGCCTTATCCAGCACATCGACATTGCCGTGCAGCGACATTTGGAATCGGGCGCGCTGGTACGTGTGCTGCAGCCCTGGTGCAAGCCCTTCGCGGGTTTCTACATCTATGCGCCGACCCGCGCGCAGATGCCCGCCAAGGTGCGTGCCTTGATTGACTTTCTGGTCGAGAAGCGCGAGGGCATGGCAGCCCTGCGACAGCCGCTTTCCAAGAAGAAACGGGTGCGCTGAGCGGCGTTCTTGCGCCTCATTGTCAATCTGGACTGAATACTGTTGTGTAGATTGGAAATCTTGGCATGCGGCCGCTTTAGCCTCAAATTGGAGTTCTTGTGACTTTCTCTTAGGGCGCCTGCGTTGCGCCAAGGTTTCTAAATGACTTCTGAACTCACCACCCTGTTCCAACCTTTCGCCCTCCATAGCGGCTTGACGCTGCGCAACCGTGTAGTGATGGCGCCCATGACCACTTGGTCTGCCAACCCTGATGGCACCCTCTCGGATGCGGAGGTGGACTACTACCGCCGCCGCGCCCAAGGCGTGGGCATGGTCATCACGGGGTGCACGCATGTGACGGAAAACGGCATCGGTTTCACCGACGAGTTCGCCGCCTACGACGACCGCTTCATTCCCAGCTTGCAACGGCTGGCAGAGGCCGCGAAGAGTGGCGGCGCTGCGGCGGTCCTGCAAATCTTCCATGCGGGCAACAAGGCAGTGGTAGAGGCAGTACCAGGAGGTGAACTGGTGAGTGCCAGTGCCGTCAATGCACTGGCCGGCCCCTTCAACCGGGGCGATGTGACCCCCCGAGCTTTATCACGTGACGAGATTTTTGAGATGGTGCATGCCTTCGGCGAAGCTACCCGCCGGGCCATCGAAGCCGGGTTCGATGGGATAGAGCTGCATGGTGCGCATGGTTTCTTGCTGCAGAACTTCTTCTCGCCACGCTATAACCTGCGCGATGACGAATGGGGTGGCTCACCGGAAAATCGCATGCGCTTCGCGCTGGCTGTGGTGCGAGAGGCGAAGCGGGTGATTGCCGCGCACGCCAAGGGGCCGTTTGTATTGGGCTACCGCATCTCACCCGAGGAACGCGAGGATGGTGGCTATCGAGTGCCGGACATCTGCGCGCTGGTGGATGGGCTGATTGCCGAAGGCATCGACTATTTGCATGTCTCGCTCAATGACGTTCTGGGCGCGCGCCCGCTGGGAGCGGACTCCCGCCTCACCGTGGAGCAGGTCATTGCTCACGTCGACAAGCGCGTGCCGATACTTGCGGCAGGCATGCTGCGCACACCCAAGCAGGCCCAGGCCGCGCTTGACCTGGGGCTGTCGCTTGCAGGTGTAGGCAAGGGGCTGGTAATGAACGCTGACTGGGTGGGATTGGCACAGTCGGGCTGCGGTGCGCAAATCTGCCAGGAACTGGATCTGGAAAAGCGCGCGGTGTTATCTATTCCCGCTGGCTTGTTGCGAGCTGTGGAGGCGGCGCCAGGGTGGATTCCAGTGCGTAAGAAGGTTGAGACCGTTGCTTGATCGGCGTTGTCGTTCGCGCCTTCGCCATGCAGATAGGCGTATGGCGTCATACCTCTGAAGCAGGAACGATGGCGTTACGTTCTCGAATCAGTTGAGTTGGCAGCCCCTCGCGGGTAAACCCGCTCCTGCAGTGGCGGCGTATGTCGTGGCTAACACCTGGCCTGCAGGAGCGGGTTTACCCGCGAAGGGCCGCACGGCGGCCCAGGTAGGTTTGACTAGAGCACGGCGCCTGCCGTGCGTAGGCACTGTTGCTCCTGCGCCGAGAAGCCCCAGTCGGCCAGCACTGCGTCTGCATCCTGGCCAGGGTGTGGTGGTGGGTTCTGGATAGCGCCGGGGGTACGGCTAAAGCGTGGTGCCGGTGCAGGCTGGAGCACACCATCAACTTCCACGAAGCTGCCGCGTTGCTGTACGTGGGTGTGCTGCGGGGCTTCGGCCAGTGACAGCACCGGCACGATGCAGGACTGGGTACCCGCGGCCAGCGCCGTCCATTCATCACGCGTACGGGTCTTGAATACCTCGGCGAAGCGCTGCTTCATCAGCGGCCAGCCGGCCTGGTCGTGCTGCGCTGGCAGATCCTGTTCCTTCAGGCCCAGCACGCCCAGGGCTTCGCGGTAGAAGCGCCCTTCGTTGGCGGCGATGCTGACGTGCTTGCCATCCTGGGTTTCATAGACGTTGTACCAGGGGGCGCCGGAGTCGAGCCGGTTGGTGCCTCGCTCATCCTTCCAGTACCCCGCGGCATGGAAGCCATAGACCAGGGTCATCAACGAAGCGGCGCCATCAACCATGGCCGCATCCACCACCTGGCCCTGGCCTGAGGTCCGCGCCTCGAGCAGAGCACTGAGGATGCCCAATGCAAGGTAGAGCGAGCCACCGCCGAAGTCGCCCACCAGGTTCAGCGGAATCGCCGGCGCCTCGCCAGCGCGACCCATGGCGTGCAGGGCACCGGTCAGCGAGATGTAGTTGACGTCATGCCCCGGCGCCTGGGCCAGCGGGCCGTCCTGGCCCCAGCCGGTCATGCGGCCGTAGACCAGGCGAGGGTTGGCACTCAGGCAGACCTCGGGGCCCAGCCCCAGGCGCTCCATCACACCAGGGCGAAAGCCTTCGACCAGCACGTCGGCCTGTTCCACCATGCGCAGCACCGCGGCCACTGCCTCGGGCTGCTTGAGGTTCATCTGCACGCTGCGCCGGCTACGATTGAGTAGGTCGAAACGGGCATCGATAGGGGCGCCGCCATCATGGCCCGCAGGCCGGTCGATGCGCACTACCTCCGCGCCCAGGTCGGCCAGCAGCATGCAGCAGAACGGGGCCGGGCCGATGCCACCTACTTCGACGATCTTGACACCCTTCAACGGGCCTTGAGCTTGCTTGTTCATGAATCTATCCAATGAGGAATGAAGGTGCACGGGTGCCCGCGTTGATCAGGCATCTTGCAGCAACTGGTGGAGGCGTGCGTTGTCCTGGCCGATTTCGGGGGCCGAGGCCAGGGCGGGTGGACGCTGACGGTCGAACGAAAGGGGCACGCCCACCAACTCGATCTCGTCCTCGCTCGTTCTGCCCAGGATACCCAAGGCACGGGTTTGCTCATGAGCGTAGAGTTCTTCGGTGGTTTGCACCGACGCGCAGGGCAGACCGAGGGCATCGAAGTGTTTCTGCCAGTGATCGCGAGTGTGCTGTTTCATGCGCTCGCCGATCAGCCCGTCGATCGCGTTGCGGTTGGCGATGCGCCCAGCATTGGTGGCGAACCTGGGGTCGGTGGCCCATTCGGGATGACCCAGGGCATCGCACAGGCGGGCAAACAGCGTGTCGTTGGCCGCACTGATGATGGCATGGCCGTCTGCCGCCTCGTAGGCACGGTGCGGCACGATGAAGGCCACGCCCGAACCATGTCGGCCACCGGGGTTGCCATCGGCGGCGTAGTTGGCGATGCCAATGGACATCCAGGCGATCGCGGTTTCCAGCAGCGAACTGTTGACGGTCGCGCCGATCTGCTTGCGCTCACGACGCACAAGGGCTGCGGCGATACCGATCACGGCCCACATGCCGGTGCCGAAATCGCAGATGGAGACACCGGCGCGCACAGGCGCCTGGCCGTCCTCGCCGGTGAGCGTCATGATGCCGGAAAACGCTTGCATCAACGGGTCGTACCCGGGCAGCTTGCTCAAAGGGCCCAGATGCCCGTAGGCACCGACTTCGCACACCACCAGTTCAGGCTTGCGCTGGCGCAGGTTCGCGGGGTCTAGGTGGTACTGCTCGGCGCTGCCTGGGCGCAGGTTGTGCAGGAAGACATCGGCATGGCCCTCGATGAGGTCATGCAGCGTGGCCAGTTGCACCGGATCCTTTATGTCCAGGCAGATGGAACGCTTGCCGCGGTTGATGGCGTGGAACGCGGCGCCGCTGCCTTTCCATTGGCTGGGGCCCCAACCCCGAGAGGAATCGCCGGCCGGGCGCTCCACCTTCCAGACCTGCGCGCCCAAGCCAGCAAGGATGTGGCCGGCGAATGGAGCAGAAGCGCTGTCACCCAGTTCGACCACGGTAATGCCAGCCAGGGGCAGGTCTGCTCGGGAATCATTTTGCATGGGAGGCTCCTTGCTCACGCGCTGGCCGTGTCGATGGAGGCTTGCACGGCACCACCGGACAGCACCACTTGCTGGGCCTGTTCTGTCGTCAGGCCATACTCGGTCAGCAATTGCACCGTGTGCTCGCCCAGGCGCGGAGCGGGGTAGCGCTGCTCGGGTTGGCTCTCGCTCCACTGTTGAGGGATACCCAGCATACGCAACATGCCTTCGCTCGGATGTTGTTGCACCTGGAAGAAGTTGACGGCTTCCATGTGCGGGTCATGCAGCAGTGTTTCGGGGGTGTTCATCTCGATAACGGGAATGTCGGCTTCAGTCAGGATGCTCAGCCACTGGGCCGTTGTCTTGGTTTCGAAGGTGTCGGCGAGGAATTTGTAGAGATAGCCGATGTTCTCGGTGCGGCCGAAGATCGTGCCGTAGCGAGGGTCGTCAGCCATGTCGGGGCGACCGACGGCGAGGAAGAAGCGCTGCCAGTGGCGGTCGGTGTAGATGTTCACGCCCAGGTAGCCGTCCTGCGTCTGATAAGGACGCCGTTCGGCGCTCATCATGCGGGCGTAGCCCCAGTCGCCAATCGGCGGCTCAAAGGTATGGCCGTACAGATGGTCGCCCATCACGAAGTGCGCGAAGGTTTCGAACATCGGCACTTCCACCGATTGCCCATGCCCGGTCTTTTCGCGGTAATACAGCGCCATCGCCACCGCGTTGCAGGTTGCCATGCCGACGATTCGGTCAGCGATGGCGGTGGCGACGTAGGAGGGGGGGCCAGCTTTGCGTGCTTGAAGTACGGGCATGCCCACGGCTGCCTGGATAAGGTCGTCGTAGGCAGGGCGGTCAGCATATGGGCCATTCTGTCCAAAGCCAAAGGCGCCACAGTAAATGATGCGTGGGTTGATCTTCCTGACATCGTCGTAGGTCAGCCCGAGTTTGGCCATGGCCTTGGGACGCAGGCTGTGTAACACCACGTCGGCCGATGCCAGCATCTGCTGGAGTGCCTGCGCCGCCTGCGGGTGCTTGAGGTCCAGCACAGCACTGCGCTTGTTGCGGTTCAGGTGCAGGAAGATCGCGCTCATGCCCGAGTTGCGGCAGGGCCCGACGCCTCGCGTAGGATCACCACCGGGCGCCTCAATCTTGCAGATGTCCGCGCCCATGTCTGCCATTAGCAGCGAGGCATAGGGGCCCATGAAGTTCGAGGTCAGGTCAAGTACCCGTACCCCGGCAAGTGGTCCTGCCATGTCGCTTACTCCGATTGTTGTTATTGGATATCAAAGCGTTAGCCGTAGCCCTGAGACCGGGCGCGACCCGATGGCCGGGCCCGGTCGGGCATCGTCAGGTACGCCGGTACATCGTCACTACGCAGGCGCCACCCAGACCGATGTTGTGCTGCAGGGCGATGCGAGCGTTCTCCACTTGACGGCTACCTGCCTGGCCACGCAGGTGCCAGACCAGTTCGGTGCATTGGGCCAAGCCCGTCGCGCCGAGTGGGTGGCCCTTGGACATCAAGCCGCCGGACGGGTTGATGACGTACTTGCCGCCATAGGTGTTGTCGCCATCGACGATGAACCGCTCAGCGCCGCCCTCCGGGCACAAGCCCAGCCCTTCGTAGCTGATGACCTCATTGGGCGTAAAGCAGTCGTGCAACTCCACGACGTTGACGTCCTCTGGCCCGATACCGGCTGACTCGTAAACTTGTTGGGCAGCTCGGCGGGTCATGTCAGCCCCCACCAGGTTCAGCAGGTCAAGTTTGGTGGCCTCGGTATCGGTGGTCATCGATTGCGCCACGATCTCGACAGCGTTGGTTATGCCATGCCTGGCCGCGAACGCTTCGCTGCATACGATGGCTGCCGCGGCACCACAGGTCGGTGGGCAGGCCATCAGGCGGGTCATATAAGGATACATCGGTGTCGCTTCCATCACCTCCTCGACGGTCAACGGCTTGTTGAACAGCGAGTAGGGGTTGTTGATCGCATGGTTACGCGATTTCACGGCCACCTTGGCAAAGATGTCCGGATTGGCTCCAAAGCGATTGATGTATTCCCACCCGGCCGCGCCGAAGGCCTTGATGGCGCGAGGTGGCTCTTCTGGCAGTTGCGGCGCCAATTGTTCCCGACGCTCATGGATCCAGCCTACGGGGGATGTGCGATCAGTGAAGGCGCTGCCCAGCGCACCGGGCTTCATCTCTTCGAAACCGAAGGCCAGCGCGCAGTCGACAATGCCGGCCTCAACCGCTTGTCGCGCCAGGAACAGCGCCGAGGAACCCGAGGCGCAGTAGTTGTTCAGGTTGAACACTGGGATGCCGGTCATGCCCACGCCGTAGGCCACACGCTGGCCGCAGGTGCTGTCGCCATAGACGTAGCCGGCGAAGGCCTGCTGCACCTGATCGTAGCGGATGCCGGCGTCTTCCAGTGCGCCCTGAATGGCCTTGGCGCCCATGATCTCGTAGGGCTCATGCGCCCCAGGCTTGGCGAACTTGACCATGTTCACGCCAATGATTCTGGCTTTATTGCCCATGTCGGTTCTCCTTCAGTGCATCAGGTGCAGGTCGCTTTCATCGACATCCAGGACGATGCGCAGGATAGCCTGGCACATGGTCTTGCCGGTGAAGTCGATGCGCAGACTGCGCGTGGCGCCGCCGCCGAGCGAATTGCGCAGCACGAAGTTCATCGCGTGCAGGGTGCGCACTTCATAGCGCTCCACGGGGCCCTTGGACATTTCACCGAAGAAGGCCTTGACCCGTTCTGCAGTGAGGTGCTTTTGCAGCAAGGGGTAGAAGCGCGGCTCCTTGGCGATGACGGCGATGTTGCTGATGTCGCCCTTGTCGCCGGAGCGGGCATATACCAGATCTTTCAGTTGCAACTTGGCCATGTCAAAGCTCCCGAATCTCGACGTTCTGCACGACTTGTTCGCGTGCGATCAGCGTGGGCCAAAGGGCGAACACCTCGCGCGGGGCGGGCGTGTTCAGCTGGCCGGTGGAACCGATAGGGCCAGTGCCCATCAGCATCACGCACTCACGGGCGACTTTGCTGGCTTCGGCGCGGTTGGCGCACTTGGCAGCCACGCGGATGCGCACTTCGTTGATGTCCTCATCAGGCTCAGGAGAGGCCGACCAGTGGCAGGAGTCGACGCCGATCATGTCGAAGCGCACTTCCTCGGCCTTGAGGTCGACCATCTCGAAGCGCTTCTTGATGATCTCGAACGAGCGCCGTGCCTTGGCCACGGCGTCGGGCCAGGTCACGGAAGACTCCACCTCGCCGATGTAGCCGTCGGTGTAGGCAATACCCGCCTTGAGCGTGGCCGGCGCAGGCTTGCCGCGGGCGCCCCAGACCTTCACGCGGTCCTTGGCGACTTCTTCCATCTGCACGTTGGTGAAGTCGGTGACGACTTCGGGCATCAGGTAGTTGCCTGGGTCGTGCACTTCGTAGAGCAGGTGCTCGGTGAGCGTGACCTTGTTGACCAGGCCGCCGGTACCGTCCACCTTGGTGATGAACAACTCGCCTTCTTCGTTGACCTCGGCGATGGGGTAGCCGATGTTCCAAGGCTCGGGCACTTCTTTCCAGAGGCTGGTGATACCACCAGAGCAGGCTGCGCCGCACTCGATCAGGTGGCCGGCAGTGATGCCGATGGCCAGCCTGTCCCAGTCGTCCCATTTCCAGCCGAACTCGTGGACCAACGGCGCCAGGATGGCGGCATCATCCGTCGCACGGTCGGAGATGATGATGTCGCAACCTGCTTGCAGCGCTTCCACGTAGCCATAGGCTCCGGAGTACACGTACGAGCCGACGATGCGTTCGCGAACCTGGCCCAAGTCATTGTCGCCCGTATCCAGGTTGGTGAAGCGCACGCCCTTGTCGAGCAGTTCCTCAACCTTGTGCTGGATGTCGTTGGTGGTAACGATACCCACTTTGAGTCGGGTGATGCCCACCTCTCTGGCTGCGGCCAGGATGGTGTCGGCGCAGGCCTGGGGGTTGGCCGCGCCGGCATTGGTGAGGATTTTGATGCCTTTGTCCAGGCAGATCGGCAGCACACCGCGCACAACGGCGCGGATGGCCGGCACGAAGCCGTGTTCCGGGTTCTTCTGGCGCATCTTCTGCAGCAGCGGAATGGTCGGCTCGCCGAGGAAATCGTAGGCCAGGTACTGCACGTTACCGTGCTTGGCGATCTCGATCGCGGGGTCGAGGTTGTCACCCCAGAACCCGCTTCCGGAGCCGATACGAATGGTCTTCATGGCAATCAGCCCTTCGGTGCTGGCAGAGTGGAGGCGACCAGTGCGTCGAGGTCTTCGCGTTTGCGCAACATCAGCAGGCTCCATTCGCCCTGTTGGACGACATCGCCGTCCTGGTTCAGCACCTGCATCAGGAATTTGATCACACCGTACTTGTCATCCTTGACCTTCTTGCCGATCACGGTGGCGCGAGCGTAGACGGTGTCATCGATCAGCACTGGCTTGAGGAAGCGCATGTTGTCGATGCCGTAGTTGGCCTGGAAGCCCAGGCCGAACTGCACCAGGCCGGTGGCGATGGAATAGGTGAGGGCACCTTGCACCAGGCGCTTGCCGAAACGGGTCTTGGACGAATAGACGGTGTTGGAATGGATCGCGATCCAGTTGCCGGTCAGTGCACAGTAGTTCACCACATCGGTTTCGGTGATGGTGCGGCCACCGGAGGCGAACACCTGGCCTTCTTCCAGTTCGTCGAAGGTCTGGTTGATCTGGTTGTTGATCAGACTCATGGCTGTTTCCTTGGTTGGTGACTGACTACGGCGTTAGTTCAGGCGCATGGACTTGGCGATGATGGTTCGCTGGATCTGCGAGGTGCCGCCACCGATGGTGCATTGCACGCTTTCGCGCAGGTAGCGCTCCATGTCCGCTTCGGGCAGGTTGGCGAAACCGCCGAGAATCTGCATGCCGTCGAGTGCGCACTGCTTGAGGGTTTCGGAGGCGTACAGCTTGGCCATGGAGGTCTCTTTCGGCGCGGGCAGGCCCTCGGACTTGAGCGCAGCAGCGCGGTAGACCAGCAGGCGGGCCGCATCGACGCGGGTCTGGTTCTCGGCCAGCATGTGCTTGAGCACCTGGAAGTTGAAGATCGGCTGGCCGAACTGGGTGCGCTGGTGTGCGTAGCGGTTGGCGTTGTTCACCGCTTCCTGCGCGTTGCCGGTGTAGGCGCCGGCAACGGCACACCGCTCAAGCTCCAGGTGATTGAGGATGATCTCGTGTCCCTGGCCTTCGACACCCAGAATCGCATCCCCGGGGACGATGACGTCATCGAGGAAAATCTCGGTAGTGCCGGTCGCATGGCGAGACAGGGTAGGCAGCTTGTTGATAACCATGCCTGGGGTGTCGTTCGGGATGAGCAGCATGGTCAGGCCGCCGTGTTTGTCTTTCATGTCAGTGCGCACGAGCATTGCGATGACGGTGTTGTCGGCCTGTGCACCGGAGCAGAACATCTTCGCGCCGTTGATGACCCAGTCGCCGTTGTCGTTACGGCGCGCGTGGGTCTTGGTGGCGAACACGTCCGAACCTGCGTCGGGCTCGGTCATCGACACCGAGAAGCGGATCTTGCCTTCGATGAAGGGCTGGATGTATTTGTCTCGCTGCGCCTGGGTGCCATATTTGGCGATGTTCATCGCGGTGAAAGTCGGTACCAGGATGGCGGCGGCGAAGTCGAAGCCGTATTTACCGAGACCTTCGGACATCAGCACGTAGTCGAAGATGCTGCCGCCAGCGCCGCCTTCCTCTTCGGAGAACAGCAGACCCAGCCAGCCCTGCTGGGCAATCTTCTCGTAGGCCTCATAAGGGTAGTCGCGGTTCTGGTCGCATTTGCGGATGTATTCGACGGTGATTTCGTTGTCCATGAAACGGTTCACGCTGTCGAGCCACATCTGTTGCGATTGGTCGAGGAAGTTGGCCATGGCCGGGGTCCTTTTATGTTGTTGAGTAGACACCCCGTAAGCTAGGCCGCAGGGCCTGGCAAACCAAGTTGCGAATTTTGAAGTCGGATTTCGAGAAGATTGAAGTGGCGCTCGCCATGCAAAGCGAAGAGTGGCCTGTCGCCCCGTGGGCGGGGCGAAAGAGCCTGTACGGAGGGAGTCAAGACGCAGGTTGGTCGAGCACCACGGCCTTGGATTCCAGGAACGCTTCGAGCCCGCGTTCACCGCCTTCGCGGCCTAGGCCCGACTGCTTGAAACCGCCGAAACCGATCGCGAAGTCATAACGTGATGCATTGTGGCCGACCGTACCCGCGCGCAGCTGCCGTGCCACGCGCATGGCCCGCTCAGAATCTTGAGTGAACACCGTGGCATTTAGGCCGAAGATGGTGTCGTTGGCCATGTCGATTGCGTGCTGCTCGTTGTCGGCTGCAATGACCGACAGAACCGGCCCGAAGAATTCATGTCGGGCCGCGAAGGAGCGATTATCGACATGAGCGAACACTGTGGGCTCGAAAAAAAATCCACGTCGCAGATGCTTCGGTCTGATGCCGCCGGTCGCCAGTTTGGCTCCGTCGGCAATGCTCTGGGCCACCATGCGCTCCACGCTGTTGCGCTGGCGCGAAGAGGCCAAGGGCCCCATGGTGGTACCAGCGTCGAACGGATCGCCTGGCACGGCTTCACGCGCGGCGGTCACGAGCGCTTCAACCATCGCGTCGTGCTTGCTGCGTGGCACGATGATCCGAGTCAGACTCGCGCACACCTGTCCTGTCAGGTAGCTGAAATACGGCGTACCCAGTGCCTTGGCGGCTGTCTCGATGTCGTAGTCGTCAAGCACCAGGGCGGGCGATTTACCGCCCAGTTCCAGAGTGACCCGCGCCACGCGCTCGGATGCTACCGCGCCGATGCGCCGGCCAGCAGCGGTGGAGCCTGTGAAGGTGATCTTGTCCACGCCGGGATTGCTGACCAGTGTCTCCGACACGTCACGGTCGGCCGTCACCATATTTACCACTCCAGGTGGTAGGCCGACTTCCTGACAAACCTGCGCGAACAAGTAGCCGGAGCAGGGGGCCTCAGGGGAATTCTTGATGATGACCGTGCAACCGGCCAGCAACGCGGGCGCAACCTTGTAAGCGATCAGCCCCGCCGGGCCGTTCCACGGCACGATGGCCAGCGCTACCCCCACGGGCTCCTGCACGGCATAACCCCGGTGACCGCTGGTGGAGGTGATTGGCTTGATGAACGGGTAGGTGTCGGCCATTGCCGCATACTGACGGAAAGCACCACTGAGGTATTGGCCTACGCGAGGTTGGGCGATGCGGTAGAGGATGCCGGACTCGACCGTCCAAATACGTGCGAACTCGTCATTTAGTGTCTCCAGGCGCTGGGCGATCTTTTCCAGGTAGCCGGCACGTTCGGCGGGGCTCATGCGCGGCCAGGGGCCGTGGTCGAATGCCTGGCGGGCAGCCTGCACGGCGGCGGCTACGTCGGCCTCCTGGGCCTTGGCCACATGGGCGACGGTTTCTTCGGTGGCGCAGTTGAGCACAGCGAAGGTGTCCACTGTGGCGGGTTTGACCCATTGCCCTCCGATGAACAGGCAATCGGCATGGGGGATGTTAAGGGTCTGACCTGGGTTCGTCATGGCGAGGGGTCCTTGAAGTGTCAGGCTGCCAAAGTACGGGCGGTGAGCGCGTCGGCGCGGATCATGTCCGCACCCTTTTCGCCGATCATGATGCAGGGGGCATTGTGTTTCCCGTGGGAATGACCGGCATGATCGAGGCATCGATCACCCGTAGCCGGCGAAGGCCGTTCACCCGTAGCTGGGCGTCGACCACGGCATCGCTGTCGTTGCCCATCTTGCAGGTGCCTACCGGGTGCCAGCCTGTGCCGCCGAAGCGTTTGAGGTAGTCGAAAAGTGCATCGTCGCTCGTGCAATGCGAGCCGGGTTTTGTCTCCTCGACCACACGTTGTGCCAGCGGAGGCGTCTGCAGGATCTCGCGCAGCTGCCGCAGCCCGGCGATGTGCCGGCGTATGTCGCTTTCGTCGCTGAAGTAGTTGGGGTGAAGAAGGGGAGCGTCCAACGGGTTGGCGCTCGCCAGTTCGAGATAGCCGCGTGACCGAGGTGAGAGCAGCACCACCGAGGCGGACAGGCCTGGATAGCGGTCGGCAGCGACTTCGCCCGACGCGGTAGCCGAGAAGCTCATGGGATTGAGAGAAAGCTGCAGGTCCACCCGGGCGCCGGGCTCGCTTCTGGCATACGCCGTCACGGGGGCGGCGCCCAGGGCAAGGTAGCCACTGTGTGTGAGCACGTAGCGCGCGCCCTCCAGGTACTTGCGCAGGCCGCTCAGACGGTGATTGACCGAACTGCCAGGCGTGCAGCGCCAGGCAAGCGAGGCATACCAATGGTCCTGGAGATTACGTCCCACTCCCGGCAGGTGCCGTCGCACAGCGATTCCGTGGCGCTGTAACTGCGCCGCGTCACCGATCCCCGAGAGCATGAGCAATTGGGGGGAGGCGAGGGCGCCGGCGCACAGGATCACCTCGCGCGTAGCCCCGATGGCTCGACGTTGAGTGTCAAGCACGACTTCAACACCCGAGGCCTCGTCGCCGTCGAACAGCACCTGGGTGACCAGCGCGTTGGTCAGGGTTTCGAGGTTGGGGCGATGGAGCACGGGTTCGAGAAAAGCCTTGTATGCCGAGTGGCGTTGACCTTTTCTGATCGTGTACTGGCGAACCCCGACGGCAGGGTATGGCGGGGCGTTCAGGTCGTTGGAGCGTTGGATGCCTGTATTGACGCAGGCGGTGATGAAGTCGTGCGCCGCTGGGTGAATCTCGACCGGGTCTGTCACGCACAATGGACCTTGGTCGCCATGAAAGGCGTTGGCGCCGCGTACGTTGTTTTCCGAGCGCTTGAAGTAGGGCAGCACATCGTCCCAGCCCCAGCCCTGATTGCCCAGTTGCGCCCAATGATCGTAGTCCTCGGGCTGGCCGCGCATGTAGATCATGCCGTTGATGGCGCTGCTGCCACCTAGGCCTTTGCCCCGATCCCATTGCACCTGGCGCCCGTCGAGGGTGGGCACGGGTGCGGTCTTGAAGCGCCAGTTGAAACGCTCGCTGCCAAAGAGCTTGGCCATGCCCGCAGGTGTATTGACCCAGAAGTCGTCCATGCTGCCACCCGCTTCTATCAATAGAACGCGGGCGTGCGGGTCCTCGCTGAGACGGCTCGCCACCACGCAACCCGAGGAGCCGGCACCGACGACGATATAGTCATAGTTTTCCATCGCACGCCTCTGTCTGCGGGGCGGTCAGATGGACATGCAATTTCGCGAACGGAATCATGTCCCCTCCGTGGTTTTTGTTGTGCTTATTGAATCTGCACCCTATCAAACCTGGTTCAGGCGTCGTAAGCGGCTGGGCTTGACGAATCCTGAAGTGGCGCTTCGAAAATCATGACTTGGAGGTGCCTGGTGGAGTCCTGAAGATGACGGTTCATCGCGATACTGAAGACCGCGACGGGCGTGGGCGCGCGCAAGGTCGCTTGTTGTCGGCAGTACCGTCCACCTGGCGCCTTGTCTTGGTACTTCCTACATGAATCCACGCACCTCGCTTCCCGGTACGCCCCTCCCAATGCACACCTGGACCGGCGCTCATGGCAATCGTCTGTGCGGCGATAGCTGGGGCGACCCTTTGGCACGGCCTGTGGTGCTATTGCACGGGGGCGGGCAGACCAGGCATTCGTGGCGGCACACTGCCCGCAGCTTGGCACGAGCGGGTTTTCATGCGGTGGCCTACGACGCTCGCGGCCATGGCGACTCGAGTTGGGTGGCAGATGGTGATTATGGCGAGGTGGCCATGGCTCAGGATCTTGCCAGCGTGATCCGCACTCTTGCCGGGCGTCCCGTGTTGATCGGCGCCTCGATGGGCGGCATGACCAGCCTGCAGGCTGTAGGCGGTGGTGTGGTGGATGCGGCAGCATTGATATTGGCCGATGTCGCGCATCTTTCGTCCGGAGGTGGTGTTGGGCGGGTGCGTGATTTCATGACGCGCCATGCCGAGGGTTTCGTCTCGCTCGAGGAGGCAGCTGACGCTATCGCGCAATACCGCGGGGACGTGCGGCGTCAGGGCAGCACAGCCGGGTTGGGCAAGAACTTGCGCCGCGCCGCCGATGGCCGCCTCTATTGGCACTGGGATCCGCGTTTTCTCGATGCCCGTGGCAACTTGGCCGAGCGGGCTGCACGGCTTGGCCAATGCGCGCGTCGCCTCGATGTGCCGACGCTGGTGGTGCGTGGCGAGCATTCCGATGTGTTGACGCGTGAGGCGGTCAGCGAATTTCTGGCGCTGTGCCCTCAAGCCCGGAATATTGAAGTGGCTGGCGCGGGGCATATGCTGACGGGTGACGACAACGATGCCTTTGGCCAAGTAGCGATCGATTTCATCTGCCAGATCGAGCGCTGAGCTGATTGGGTTGACACCCTCTCGGTGGGAGCGGCCTTGTGTCGCGAAAGGGCTGCGCAGCAGCCCAAGCAATGGTCATGCCGACCTCAAGACTTAGGGCTGCTGTGCGGCCCTTTCGCGAAGCACGGAATTCAGAACAACGACAAGGTGTAGGTTACCAGCAATCGATTCTGGTCCTGGTTCGGCACCGCCTCGCTGTGCAGCAGAGCATTGAGCCAGACGAATCCCAGTCCTTTGAGCGGGCCGCTCTGGATGATGTAACCCAGTGACAAGTCACGTTCCCACTCCCGCTGGTTACTGCCGCTGGCCGTCTTGATGGAGTCGGAGTCCAGGTACATGATCGACGCGTTCAGGCCAGGCACACCGGCAGCGGCAAAATCATAGGCGTACTGCACGTATCGTGTGGCCTGACCTGCGCGGGTGAAGTTGGAGGCGAGTCGGTCGGTGTAGAGGTAGGTGCTGGAGCCAGCTGCCTCGACGCCATTGCTCAGGCTGGCCTGGTTCGGTTGGACGAAGGCACTGTTGTCTGAGACCTTCTGGTAGCCGGCCAGTAAGCTGTGCCCGTTGACGGTATAGGTGAAGGTAGCGCTCCAGGTATCGTTGTCGATTTCGCCATCGCCGCCTTGGGTGAAGCCCGCCATCTGATAGCCCGCATCACCCGAGGCGTTAGCTCCTTGCGCCCGACTGCGGAAATACCGGAGATCGGTCTTGAGCTTCTGCGTTTCGCCAATGGGTAGCGTATGCACCGCCCCCAGGAAATCCTGGCGGTAATAGTCCTTCAGCGAGGCATGGTAATACTGCAGCAGAAGGTTGCTCCCCAGCGTGTAGTCGGCCCCCGCGAAAGTGAAACTGTCGCTCTGCTCACGTCCGCCGCCAACGGCCAGCCCGGTACGATCGCTCGAGCCGCGCCCCGTTACCTTGTTCAACTTGCCAGCGACCAGGGTTAGCCCATCGAATTCGTTCGAGGTGACCATCGCGCCCTGAAAGAGCTGTTGCAGCAAGCGACCGTCGTTGGCGACCAGGATGGGCAGCTTGGGGTACAGCGAACCGGCCAGCAACTCCGTCTTGGATGCCCTGGCCTTGAAGGTCAGGCCAAGCCTGCTCCATTCGTCCGCCGGGTGATCGCCGTCCGAAGGAATCATGGAACTGCCCTGGTGGCGCCCTCTACCGCTGTCGAGCGTCACACCCAGCAGACCGAGGGCATTGACGCCCACACCAATCGGGCCATCTGTATAGCCGGACTGGTAGTCGAGCTTGAAGCCTTGTGCCAATTCAGCGGTCTTGGATGGGCCACTGGTGTTATCGCGAAAATCATTATTGTAATAGAGCGTTCGAAAGCCCAGGTTCAGCCTGCTGTCAGCCACGAAGTCGGCACGGGCGGTCATCGGGACGATTGGGCTCAACGCCATGATCAGGACGAGCGGATACAACTTTGATTCGGCCACACTACAACCCTCTTCTTATTTTTTTAGGTGAACGCGTACCCGCGTCGGCAATGACTTTGCCGACGACGATCAGCGGGCTTCTCGAATAACGGACATGGCGCTCTTGGCCAGGCGCATGCACGCCGGGGCCGGTCCGTGGAGTAACTATTGAAGGGCTGGGATGGTCGCTCAAGTGACCATTCCTGAAGCGCTGATTCAGCGTGGCTGAAGCGGTCTAAAAGCCGCGTGGTCAGGGGCTTGGCGAAGGAAGGGGCGGGTTTGCATGGAGCAGTAATAGGCAAGCGATATAACGAGCGAAGGGGTATAGTCAGTCGTAGCGTGAAGCAGTGCAGGAGGACGGCTGGACGACAGGTTCCAGCCGTCGCCGATCAATAAAGACAAGACGACACAGACACCTTCAGAGCGCCTATGACTTTCAACAAGATGCACCTCATCCGCCAGGTAGATCTGTTTACCTTGAAGCTGTTCCTGTCTGCTGTCGAAGAGCAGCAGATCGGGCTTGCGGCGATTCGCGAGAACATCGCGGCCTCGACCGCGACCAAACGCATCCAAGACCTTGAGGAGATCGCTGGCGTAAAGCTTCTGGAGCGCAACCCCAAGGGCGTGCAGCCAAGCCCGGCCGGGGCGGTGCTGGTACGCTACCTGCGCTCGATCTTCGGCCAGTTGGACGACATGCGAGCGGAGATTTCCTCCTTCACCGAAGGGGTTCGTGGCGAGGTCCATGTCGCTTCGGCTCGTTCGATCATTGCGCCATTCCTGGCGCGTGAGCTAGGCAACTATGCCCACGACTATCCCCTGATCGAGCTGCAGCTGAGTGAGGTGGAAAATGCGGAGATCGTGCGTACGGTGGCGCACGGTGAGGCTGATGTGGGCGTCTTTGCAATGGCCCACGAAATCGACCTGAGTGGTGTCGACGTCACCCCTTATCGCAAGGACCGGATGGTAGCCATCGTGCCTCGGGAGCACCCGCTCGCGGGCCGGCAGAGTGTGACCTTCGAAGATCTGGCGCCGGAAAACATCGTCGCGGTGAAAGCCATGATGCCGGCGTTCCGGGTAGCGGCAAAACGGTTGGGCCAGGAGTTCCAGCCCCGTTTCAATGTGCGCAGCACCGGGGTTGCGATCAGCCTGGTGCAGGCGGGGTTTGGCGTGACGGTACAGCCAGAGTGTCATGTCAGCCGGGACATGCTCGATACCATCGCGGTGCTCGACCTCGCTGAGCCCTGGGCCAAGCGCATCATCTCGATTGCGACGCCTCACGGGCGTTTGCCGAGCCCAGCCGCTCGTACGCTGTTGGAGTACCTGGCAGGTACTTCAGGGGCTGTAGAAGGTTGACCTGTCTGGCCGTGGACATTGCTGTCCACGGTCAGTCCTCGTGATTGCTAGCTTAGATTTCCAGCATGTACTTGGCGTTCGAGTGCTTCGCGGTGTTCCGGCGCCGCCACTGCGATGAGCCTGGCTGCCCGCTGGGCGAGTGAGAGTCCACGCAGGTCGGCGACGCCATGCTCGGTGATGATGACGCAGCCATCGCTACGAGGCACCGTGACAGGCCCCGACAGCGCAGTGACGATTCGGCTCTGGCTACCTGCCGTGGAGGGTAGGGCGATGATCGGCACGCCGCCGCGGCTTGACTGGGCTGCGCGAATAAAATCGACGATGCCGCCAACCCCGCCCAGGTACCGACCTCCAGCCACTTCCGAGTTCACCTGGCCGCTGAGGTCGACCTCGATGGCCGAATTGATCGCCACAAACCGGTCGATCTTCCCCAGCACCTGTGGGTTGTGCGTGTAGTCCGTGCCGCGCAGCTCCAACGCACGGTTCAAATGGGCGTAGCGGCGCACCAACTCGCCGCCGATCAGTACACCACCAATGGACACATCGACATCGATGCTCTTGCAACCATTGGTGATAATGCCCGCCATCGCCAACCCAGCGATGCCGTCGCCAATCGCGCCGGAATGCACGCCAAGCTCTCGCCGGTCGTGCAATTGCGCCAGCACAGCATCGGGAATATTGCCTATACCGGTCTGCAAGGTCGCACCGTCTTCGACGAAGCTCGCGACGTGGCGACCGATCGCGACCTCGATGGGGCCAGGGGAGGAGGCTGAGGGGGTGAGTGACTGGACTGCGCAGGGGACCAACAAGTCAAAGTCGTCTTCCTGCAGGTAGGGACCGCCATATGTCCAGGGGATGGACGGGTTGACCTCTGCCAGAACCACTCGCGCCGATTTGAGTGCCGGAACCAGATACTCCCGTGCCATGCCCAGGCTGTAACGGCCCAGCGCATCGGGGGGCGGTACCTGAAGCATCAGGACATCGATCCGCAGTGCCTTCTGTTCGATCAGGCGTGGGAATTGAGAATAGTGGGCGGGGAGAATATCCAACAGACCCGCTTGGGCCAGCTTGCGGTTGGAGCCTGTAGCGCAGTAGGCCAGAAAGTCGATGGCGTCGGCATGCCCAGGTTCGAGCAGGCTGTTCTGCCCGATACCGAGGAATACGCGTACGCGGCCTATCGCGTGGCGCTGATTCACCAACGCCTGGATCAAGGTCAGGGGCTCCGCGTTGGCTTGTCCCCACATGATGGTGTCGCCGGACCGGATCAATGAAGTCAGGTCGGGTGCCTGGGCGTCGAGCGGTGCAAGGTGTGGTGTATTCATAGGGGCGTCGGAATGTCTGGACCTGTCGTCAGCCTGATGTTTGGTCTTGCTGGGGCGTGGAACAAATGAATATTTCGCAAGCGCAGCTTCACCGCCGACGAATTGAACATCGTATCGGCGCAAGAAGGATGGCCTTGGCAGTAGTTCGATCTGATCGAACTGGCGCTTTGAAATTCACGTATTGAATAAAGTGATGGCTACCTCCAGCATCGAGCTCGCCTCCCTCTCCATAAATTGCCTTGCGCACTGGGCTCTCCAGACCAAGGTGGTTTTCACATCGATGTTCAACGGTATGCCCATGCAGTTCCCCAACCCCCCTATTAATGCAGCAGTGCGCAGGTCTTTGCATGACCACGCGGGAGGGGGGTGTTGATGCGCACGATAGACAACGAGCAGTCACCTCTGTTTGAACAGGCCAAGTCGTCCAGGCTTGCAGGGACGTTCCTGGTTTCTGGTTTCATCATGGCGGCGTTGGGGTCGTCCCGCCTGCTCATTCCGCTGATCGCCTTATCATTGGGGGCCAGTAGCCTCTTGATCGGGGTGGCTGCAGCATTGTTCACCGCGGCGCCGATGTTGCTGAGTGTGCCGTTCGGGCGGTGGATGGATCGTACTGGAACCCTGCCGGCTGTCATGCTTTCGGCCACGATGATTGTCCTGGCCGCCTTGCTGTATGGCGTCATGCCAAGCCACTACAGCTTGTTGGCCGTTGCCGGGTTGATCGGGACTGCCGGTGTATTCACGCACATGGCTGCGACACGCGCAGTCGGGCTTGGGGTCGAACATACCGAGCGTGCGAAGTCTCTGGGTTATTTAGTACTCAGCTATTCGCTGTTCAATTTCTTCGGACCCGTGCTCACGACGCACGCCTTCGAGCATTACGGCGCTACCCTGGCCATTGGCGTGCTGGGGCTGTTCGCAGTCCTTTCGATCGTTGGTATCCGTAAGCTGCCTCATTTCTACACGCGCGAAAGGCAAGGTGCCGCCAATGCCAGCGGCTCTCGCAAAACCTACGACCTGCTGGGGATCGGTGACCTGCGCCTGTGGATCGTCATCAGCAGTGTCTTCACCGCGAACCAGACGCTGTTTCCCTTCATCCTTTCTATGCATGCCGCGCAAATCGGTCTCCCCGCTTCGCAGGCAGGCTGGATGCTGGGCGCATTCGCCTTTGGCACCTTGACTTCGAGGTTCTTCACACCGCTGCTGATCAAACGCGTCAGCCCAAATACGATATTGATCCTGGCGTTGATCGCAGCAGCAGGGGTCTATGCCGTCATACCGTTAGCGCATCACACGACTTCCCTGATCACGCTAAGTGGAGTCTTGGGGTTACCCTTGGGCGTTGGCGCACCTGTGTCACTGGCTCTGATCTACGAGGTGGCGCCGGCGAGTAGGGTGAACGAAGCGCTTGGGATCTCGATGTCCGTCAACAACCTCCTGCAGACCGTTTTCCCCATGATCATCGGTGTGGCGGCAATTGGCCTGGGCGTGGCTTCCATGGTGTGGGTATGGGCCTTGATTATCATGGCGAGTGCTGTCTGGATCATGATCGGCTCCATCAGGGATGGCGAATCATGATGCTTCGCTTGCCGAGCCGAGAGGATCTGTGGTTTTCCCTGCGTACGTTCATTGCCTCGATGCTGGCGTTGTACATTGCGCTCGATCTGTCATTGGCCAATCCGATCTGGGCCATGGGTACCGTCTACATCGTCTCGCAACCGCTGCTCGGCGCGATGCGCTCGAAGACGCTCTATCGTATCGGCGGGACCTTGACCGGGGCGGCTGGAGCCCTACTGCTGGTCCCGCCTCTGAGCGCCCAACCGGTGTTGTTGATCTTCGCTGTAGCGCTATGGTCGGGGATGTTCCTGTTCTTTTCGATGCTCGATCGCAGCCCTCGCACGTATCTGTTTCGCCTACCGGCCTATACCTTGCCGCTGATCGTCTTTCCCTCCGTGCATGCACCCCAGTTGGTGTTCGACATCGCGCTGGCCAGGACCGAGGAAATCCTGGTTGGTATCTTTTGCGCCAACCTGGTTGCTGGTGTTGCCCTGGTGCAGCGAGCCAGTCCGGTAATCCGCAATCGTCTTGCGCAGTGGTTCGACCACGTGGCCATGTGGGCACAAGAACTGATGACAGGGCAGGTGGGCTCGGGCAGCCGACATCAGTTGGTAGTGGAGCTGTCGACGCTGGAGCAATTGACTACCCATCTGGCTTTCGATACCCCTCACCGGCACGCTGTACCGCTGATGTTGCAGCTGCGCGCGCGAATGCGTCGCCTACTGCCACTGCTGTCATCGCTGGCGGCGATGCGCCAGGCGCTGCAGCGAGAGGGCGGCCTCGATCCGCTATTGCAGGTGCAGTTCAGCCAAGTGGCTGCGCAATTGACTGGCGCCGCAACCGCAGAGGCTGTCGTCGAGCTTTCCGATGACCCTCCAGGGCAGAGTTGGCCTGGGATCCTGGCGTGGGTAACGCGCCGACGCTTGGCCCACTTCCATGCACTCAACGATGACTGTCAGCAGTTGCGTGACCGTCTGGCCGATGTGAGCCTGGAAGGCAGACCCTTGCTGTATCCCCATGACCGTTTGGCTGGGAGCGCTCATCACCTGGACCATGGCCTGGTGCTGTTCTATGCCAGTTCGGTCGCCCTGGGCATTGTCCTCTGTGGCCTGCTCTGGCTGATCTCTGGCTGGACGGCAGGGGCCAATGCCATGGTGCTGGGTATCGTGGCTTGTGCACTGTTCTGCGCACTGGACGAACCTGCCCCGAGAATGTTGCGTTTTCTCGCCGTGAACTTGGCCAGCAGTGTGCTGGGTGGTCTGCTGTTGTTCGTGGTGTTGCCTCAGGTGGAGACGTTCGAGGCTCTGGTGGCGTGCTTCCTGCTGCCCTGCCTGGCATTCGGGGTACTGATCCTGCGTCCGCAGTTCAGCACCGAAGCGATGCTGATGATTGTCTTTACTGGCAGCACGCTCGGGCTGCACGGCGCATATCAGGCTGATTTCGCTGGGTTCCTGGAGGGGTGCCTGGCCAGTATCGGGGGTGCCCTGGTGGCCTTGTTGTGGACGATGCTGATTCGGCCTTTCGGTCGTGAAATAACCTTGGCACGGCTGCGCCAGTCCACCTTCAGGGCGCTGGCCCAACTGGCACTGCGTGGTGGCTACGACTACCCACGCCTCACCGCGCGCCTGCATGATCGCCAGGAACTGACCTGGCCCCGTCAACCGGGCATCGACGGCATTGCCGAAGTGCGCCTGGGGCTGGCCTTGTTGCACCTGCGCAGCCAACTGCCCTCGATCGACGTCACTGCTCGCAGGGTCGTCGAGGAACTGCTGGACGGACTTGGACGATTTTTCCTTATCTGCGCCGGGAATGGGGAGCTGAGCCCCTTCGACAGTCGCCTGCTGATGCTCATCGATCGGGCCTTGGGCCAAGTGCTGGCGGGCACCGCCATTACGACTCAAGACGCCAGCAGCGCACTGGTGGAACTGCGCCTCATCTGCTATCCCGATGCACCCGCGCCGGATTTCTCAGGAGCGCTCGTCCATGTTAGGTGAGGTCGATCTGTACGGTGTCTATCTGCCCAGCCTGTTGCCAATGCTGGCGATTGCCTATGTCGTGAGTACGTTGTTGCGAGTGGCCTTGGCCCGGTTGGGGCTTTATCGACGACTGTGGCATCCCTTTCTCTTCAACCTGGCCTTGTACGTGATCGTTCTTGGCTTTGCCACTTTCCTGGTATCGGATTGGCCCGTATGACCCGCAAGCTCCGTAAACTGCTTCCCTTCATCCCGTCGTTGCTGCTGGCGGCCATCGCCATCCCGGTGGCGGTCCATTTATGGGACTACTACAGCAACTCACCCTGGACACGCGACGGTCGCGTGCGAGCCGAGGTGGTGCAGGTGGCGCCGGACGTTGCCGGTCTGATCACCCAGGTGGCGGTCGAAGACAACCAATTGGTCAAGCGCGGGCAGTTGCTGTTTAGGATCGATCGCAGCCGTTACGAGGCCCTGGTGAAACAGGCGCAGGCAAACCTGATGCAGGCACGAGCGAACTTGGGCCAGGCTCAACGGCAGGCGCGACGCAACCATGTGGTGTCCGACTTGGTGGCGCGTCAGCAACTGGAAGAGGGCGATACCCGGGTCGAGCGGGCCCAGGCCGCGTTGGCCGCAGCCGAAGCGGTATTGACCCTGGCACAGGTGGACCTGGTCCGCACCGAAGTGCGTAGCCCGGTGGATGGTTATGTCAATGATCAAGTTCCGCGTAGCGGTGACTACATCACCACCGGGCGCCCGGTGCTTTCGATTGTCGATGAACACTCGCTGCATGTGGTTGGCTACTTCGAAGAAACCAAGCTGGAGCGTTTACATATCGGCCAGCCAGTGGAAATACGCCTGATGGGCAGCAATGGTTTGCTGCACGGCCACGTACAGAGCGTGGCTGCTGGTATCGATGACCGTGACCGTAGTTCGGGCGAGGCGCTCTTGCCTAATGTGAACCCGGCTTTCAACTGGGTGCGTTTGGCCCAGCGTGTGCCGGTGCGGGTAGCGCTGGATGACGTACCTGGAGATCTGCGCATGGTGGCCGGGCGCACCGCTACCGTGTCTGTGCGACAGGAGCTGGCCCGATGAAGCCTGAGATCCTTGCCATTGTCGTCGCTGTGGCTCTGGGCGGTTGTAGTCTTGTAGGGCCAGATTACAGGGTGCCCGATACTGCTTTGGTACGCACAGAGGCAGCCAACGGGCCATTCCAGGCGCCAGGGACGCGAGATCAAGCGGTGCCGGAGCATTGGCGGCTTTACGATGATCCCGAAGTCGAGCAGCTGGTGCGCGAGGTATTGGCAGCCAATACCGACCTTCGGGTCGCCACTGCCCATTTGCGCAAAGCCCTGGCGGTGGAAGCCTCGGTGGCTGCTGACAGCCATCCACGCGCCAGCGTCGAAGCCGATGCACGTCGTCACCAGGATGCACTCGAGTCCTCACCGCTTGGCGTGCGCCCAGGTGTGGTGAACGACGCGGGTGTGGGTTTGACGATCAGTTACGACCTGGACCTGTTTGGCAAGCTGGCGCGTGCCGAGCAGGCGGCCCGTGCCGACAGCGACAGTGCCTTGGCGGCGCTGGAGCTGGCGCGCACTGCAGTTGTGGCGCAGACTCTGAGTGCCTATGTTCAGGGCTGCTCGGCGACGCATCAGCTGGCCGTGGCACGGCAGCAGTTGGCGCTGCAGGCGCGTAGTGTGGATGTGGTTGAACGCTTGGCGGCGGTGGGCAGTGGTAGCAAGAGCGATGTTGACCGGGCGCGTACCCAGCTGGCCAGCCTGCGTGCAAACCTGCCGCCGTTCGAGGCAGCCCGTGATGGGGCCGCGTACCGCCTTGCTGCGCTGCAGGGCAAGACCTCAGCACAATTCTCCAATCAGCGGCCAACCTGCTCGCGAGAGCCACGTCTGGCCCAGACTATTCCCGCGGGGGATGGTGCGTCGCTGCTTCGCCGGCGCCCGGATGTTCGCCAGGCCGAGCGCCAGCTGGCTGCCGCTACCGCGCGTATCGGCGTGGCCATGGCAGATTTGTATCCGGACATCCGACTTGGAGCATCGGCGGGGCTGGCCGGGCGATTCGGCGACCTTGCCGAACAGTCGGCATCGCATTTCGCTTTCGGCCCGCTGCTGAGCTGGACGATACCCGACAGTGGCGCTCGTGCCCGCGTCAAGGCCGCTGAAGCTGACAGCGAAGCGGCGCTGGCGAATTTTGACGGTGTGGTGCTGGGTGCATTGCGTGAAACCGAAACAGCGTTGACCAATTACTCGAGGGCGCTGGTTCGCAACGCTGACCTGCAGGATGCGCGCGACCATGCCAAAGGCGCGGCCGTGGACGAAGACCGTCTGTACCGGGCGGGGCAGTCGCCGTACCTGTCCAGTCTCGATGCCAATCGCACGCTGGCGACAGCCGAGGCAGAGCTGGCGGCATCCGATGCACAGGTGGCGCTTGATCAAGTGGATTTGTTCCGAGCCCTGGGTGGGGGATGGCGCGCTGCAGTGTCGGCTTATCCCTCGTCCGTTACTGCGTCTTCGCCGACAGCCGCTCGCGCTTCTCTACGAAAAAATTCAACAACACCCTGATTTTGACAGGCATTTGTGAGCGTAAAGAGAGACGGCACTCTGTGGTGCCGTCTCTCTTTACGCTGATCTGGCTGCCGCGGGCTTGCTGAGTCCGGCACGTGCCTTGCCGATCGCCTCAGGACAAGTGCTCTTTAAAGAAAGGCACCAGCTTGGCCAAGGCTTGGCGCACAGGCTCGGGCTTGTCATAGAGATCGTAGTGCGACCAGCCTGCGACCACCACCAGTTCCTTGGTCTTCGAAGCCGCACGACCGATGATCTCGCAGCCGTCGCGGTAGGCACCGAATGCACCGACCTTGTCACCCACCACCACCATCAGCGGCTGGGTCAGCAACACTTCGGCAAGGTGGAAAGCATCCCAGCCCACTGCATTGCCCTGATGCGAGAGCAGTGAACGGTTCAAACCATTGGGCTTCTGCCCGCGTGGGGTGCGGTAGTACTCGGTGGCTTCGTATACGTCGATTTCAGTCGCGCCCACGCGTTTGGCTTCTTCTGGAGAAGGCGGCAGCAGGTCATCCACCCGGCGTTCGGCGCCACGGGCTTCTGCAGTGCGCTGCTGGGCGATGGATTCGAGTAGGGCGATGGGGTTGAAGCCACTGAATCCTTCACGCATCAGACGGCCATAGTTCACACCGGTGACAGTGGCCACGGCCTTGATGCGCCGTTCGGTCATCGCAGCATTGATCGAGTAGCCGCCTCCGCCACAGAGGCCGAGTACGCCAATGCGTTGCTCGTCCACATAGGTCAGGGTTGTCAGGTAGTCGGCTACCACCCGGAAATCTTCGACACGGTGGCTTGGGTCTTCGATGAAGCGCGGCTCACCGCCGCTGGCGCCCTGGAAGCTGGCGTCGAAGGCAATGACCACGAACCCTTCCTTGGCGAGCGCTGTGCCATAGACGTTGCCGGACGTTTGCTCCTTGCAACTGCCGATGGGGTGGGCACTGATGATGGCGGGATACTTCTTCTTGGCATCGAAGTCAGGCGGGAAGTGGAGGTCGGCGACGATGTTCCAGTTTAGGTTGGGGATTTGCACAGTTTCCATGGTCATTCACCTCGTAGCGTGTGATCAGTGAATACGGCATGAGCTTTCAGTCGGCAGCTGCCAGTGCCCCGCCTGACTCCAATACGGCTGCCACTTCCTCCTGGGCGAAGCCATATTCGTGCAGCAGTTCGGTGGTGTGTTCGCCCAGGCGCGGTGCGGGAAAACGCAGCGCTCCGGGAGTGGCACTCCATTCGTGAGCCAGGCCAATGGTGCGAATGCGTCCTTCGCTTGGATGGTCCTGCTCTTCGAAGAAGTTCACGGCCTTCATGTGCTCATCGTCGAGCAGCGATTCAGGCGTGTTCATCTGCATCACACAGATATCCGCTTCGATCAGCAGTTTTACCCACTCGGCACTAGTTCGGGTCTCGAAGGTGTGCGAAAGGAACTCGTACAGTTCACTCATGTGCAGCGCCCGGCTGTGGACGTCACGATAACGCGCATCCTGGGCCATTTCCGGGCGGCCCACGGCTTCGAACAGCCGTTGCCAGTGGCGATCAGTATAGATCTCCACACTCAGGTAGCCATCCAAGGTGGGGAAGGGGCGCCGCTCGGGGCTGGTCATGCGTGCATAGCCCCAGTCGCCCAGCGCAGGCACGAAAGTATGGCCATACATGTGGTCGCCCATCACGAAGTGGGCGAAGGTTTCGAACATGGGTACCGACACCGACTGGCCCTGGCCCGTTTGCCCTCGGTGGTGCAGGGCCGCCAGGATGGCATTGCTGGTGGCCATGCCAACGATGCGATCCGCGATTGCCGTACCCACATAACTGGGTGGGCCATCGGTCTTGCGGCTTTGTACCATCGGCACGCCAACGGCGGCCTGGATCAGGTTGTCATAGGCCGGACGCTCGGCATAGGGGCCGCGCTGTCCAAAACCGAAGGCACCGCAGTAGATGATCCGCGGGTTGATGGCCTGGACTTGTTCGTAGGAGAGCCCGAGCCGTGCCATCGCATTGGGGCGCAGGCTGAAGAGCAGGACATCCGCCGTGGCGATCATGCGCTTGAGCGCTGCGAGGCCGCTGGGTCTCTTGAGGTTCAGCACCAGGCTGCGCTTGTTGCGGTTCAGGTGCAGGAAGATCGCCGCCATGCCCTTGTTGCGACTGGGGCCGACGTTGCGCGTGGTATCGCCTTCAGGCGCCTCGATCTTGCAGATATCCGCGCCCATATCCCCCAGTAGCAGGGATGCATACGGCCCCATGAAGTTCGAGGTGAGGTCCAGTACCCGTAAACCGCTCAAAGGGCCGACCAGCTTGGTGTGATCGGTCAGGGGGTGATCAGTGACACATTGATTCGACATACCGCATTGCTCCTGTTCTTGTAATTGCGTCAGTCCGCTGCCGGGTGAGCCAGGCGGCTCAATGAATGGTCAGGCCTCCGGTGGGGCTGACCGTGGCACCTGTGAGGTAGGCGGCATCGTCGGAGGCCAGGAAGGCCACGACGCCCCCGATGTCACCAGGTGCCGCGACGCCGAATGGGCTGCTGGCCACGATCTTTTCGTACTGCTTGCGGTGATGTTCGGAAACACCGCCTTCCTGGCCCCAGGCGGCGTCCCACGACGGGGTGTCACGCACCACGGTAACGCACACGCAGTTGACCCGGATCTTGTCCCGGGCGAGCTCTTTTGACAGCACTTTGCTGGCCATGATCAGGCCGCCGGAGAACGTGGAGATGGCGGTCTGCCCAGGGGTAGGCGACCTGCCGCCTTCGGAAGTGACGAATACAATGCTGCCGCCGCCGCGCTGGCGCAGGTAAGGCACCGCGGCCTGCACCACGAGCAGCTTCGCCGCCACGGCTTGCGCCACGAACTGGGTCACCCGTTCGAGGTCGATGTCGGCAAAGGGGCCACGTACTTGTGGTTGCCGGGCCTCATCGTCGTTGCCCCCGGCGTTAGGCACCACGATGTCTATTCCCCCGAAGCGGCGCGCCGCCTCAGCAGCCACGGCCTGCATGTCGCTTTTCGAGCGCACGTCGCCTGCAACGAAGCAGCCTTCGCCGCCCAGGGCGCGGATTTGCTCGAGCACGGCCTGGGCCTTCTTTTCGTCCCGGCCATTGATAACCACTCGGGCACCACGGGCGGCGAGTTGCAACGCCACACCTTTACCAATACCACCCGTGCCACCGGTAACGATGGCGACCTTACCTTCGAGATTGTTCATTGCTCCAAAGCTCCTGACTGCATGGTCGAAACTGGCGGTGCCACGCACCACGCAGGTTTGATGAATATCAAACCCAAGGGTAGGCGCCGACACGGCCCGATCCAACTTGTGCTTTACGAAGCCCTGATTCGGTCGTATTGAAGTTGCGCCTTGGGGTGAAACAGGTGCGGCGAAAGCCTTTCGCCGCACCTGAGCGCTTACATGTTTTGCGGTAGCCAGAGCGTCAGCTGAGGGAAGGCCAGTAGAATCGCGATGGCGACCAACTGGGTGATCACATAAGGGAACGACCCTCTGAATATCTGCGATACCGGTGTCTTCGAGTACTTGGACACGATGAAGCAGTTCAGGCCCACCGGCGGGGTGACCATGCCGATTTCGGCGACGACGATCATGATGATGCCGAACCAGACCAGGTCAAAGCCCAGCGAGGACACCAACGGCGCGACGATGGGCACGGTGAGCACCAGGATGGCCATCTGGTCCATGAAAAAGCCCAGCACCAGGTACAGGAGCACCAGCCCGAGCATGATGGTCCAGGGGGACACGTCCAGTGCGCCCACCCAGGCAATCAGGTCCTGGGTGACGTGGGTTAGTGCGAACACCATGGCGAACAGCTTCGCGCCCAGGATGATGATGGCGAACATGCAGGACGTTCGCGCCGCCCGTCCGACCAGCCCTTGCAGATCGGGCAGGGACGCGCGACCACGGGCGACATACAGCACGCCTGCGAGCAATGCGCCAAGCGCGGAGGCTTCGGTGGGTGTTGCGATGCCGGTGTAGATGACCCCAGTGATCGCGGCGAACAGAAGCAACACTGGCAGGACGCTCTTGAGCAGGCGCAGTTTCTCGGTCAGGGCGACCGGTTCCGACAACGGTGCGCGCGAGGGGTCGAGCTTGACCAGGCTATAGACCGTGATGACGATCGTCAGGGTCACCAGGATGCCGGGCACTACCCCTGCCATCAGCAGCCTACCGATGTTCACGTCGGCAATCAGGCCATAGACCACCATCGCGATGCTGGGAGGGATCAGCATCGCCAGGGTCCCGGAAATCGCCACGCAGCCACCAGCCAGGCGCGGCTCATAGCCGTGCTTGAGCATTGCTGGCAGGGACGTGGCCGACAGGGTCGCCGCAGCCGCGGAAGAAGAGCCGCAGATCGCTCCGAAACCTGCCCCGGAAAAGGCCGTTGCAATACCGAGCCCGCCGGGAATGCGACCGAACCAGGCTGCGCCGACCTTGAACAGGTCGTCGGTCACGCCGGAGCGGAGCACGAACTCAGCCATCAGTAGGAACATGGGTATGGTCACGAACTCGTAGACTACTGCCGATTCGCGTGGCATCGAGCCGAGCATGATGACCAACGCATCCGTACCCCCGGCCCACAGAAGCCCAAGGCCACCCACGATCGCCATGGCAAAGCCGATGGGGGAACCCAGGGAGATCAGCAGCAACAAGGCAATGAAAAAAGCAGCGGCAATCATCTCAGGCTTCCTCGGGTTGTTCGAGAGACGCATCCTGGCCACTGCTCAATAGCAGCGAGCAGTGATGGATCAGGCGCAAAGACAGCAGGGCGCTGCCTGCACTGATGGGCAAGTAGCTCAGCCAGACCGGCCAGTTGACATACCCGGTGAGAAACTCGTCTGCCTGAAACGACTCGATCATGCTGAGGGTGCTGCCAATGGCGATAACCACGAACACGCAGGCCGCCAAGAGCGAGCACGCGGTATCTGAAATCAGCTTTGTGCGCGGGCTCATGCGGTTAAGGAACAGGTCCAGTTGGATATGGTCGCCATGCCGGAATGTATCGGAGATCGCCAGGTAGGAAATAACCACCATGAGGTAATAGCTGATGACGTCCATCGTCCAGGGAATGGGCGAATGGAACATGTAGCGGGCAACCGCGTCGGCGCTGATGAGGAACATGGTGATTAGCAGGCAGATACCCGCGAGCAGCGTGCTGGACTTCTCTAGTACTTGAATTATCGATTTCATGGAAAGGCTCTCAGGTAAGCGGCAGGTTATCGTTCTGAAGCCACGAACAGCTGGTGGTACTCCTCAAGCAGTGCACTGCCGTCGTGATGGGCCGCATCCATGACCTGCGCCCAGCTCTTCTTGACCTGCTGCATGGCAAGCGTCAGCTTGGCCAGATCCTCGGCGGGCAACTGCGTCACTATATGGCCGTTGTCCCTGACGATCAGGTTCTTGATCCTGACGTTTTCCTCGTCCAGCCATTGGCACATCGAGGCCTGGGTGGACTGCGCCGCTTGGTTCATGATGGTTTTCACTTCCGCGGGCAGCGCATTCCACCTTTTGCTGCTGATCGCATACACCACGGCCGTTCCACCCAGGCTTACACCGTCGACGGAGTACTTGAGCTGGTCTTCGAGGGCGTAGGGCGTCAGCGCGTTGTAGGGGTAGACGGCGCCGTCGATGGTGCCGCGCGACAGCGCCTCGTACACCTCCGAAGCGGAGATTTGCACAGGCACCGCGTCCAGAGCCTGTACCGTCTTGGTCATGGCCGCCCCGGCCCCGCGGATCTTCAACCCCTCCATCGCCTCCAGGCTGGCGGTAGGTTGCTTCGAGGTCATGAAGGTATAGGGCGGCATCAGGGTCACGAACAGCACGTGAAGCCCGTGGCGGTTGTACTCGGATTTGCCGATGGTGCCTGTGTCACTGACCATGGTCGCCAGCGTGCGGGTGCCCTGGCATATATTGCTGTACATGTTCGGCAGTTCAGCGACCGTGGACATCGGAAGTTTGTCCGACTCATACGCAGGAATGAAAACAGCTATATCGGCCAACCCCGAGCGGAGCAGGCTGAAATAGTCTTTTCCCAATTGTGCGGCGGGGTAGGTTTCAAACGTCACCCTGCCGTTTGAGGCCTTCTCCACCGCCTGGGTGAATACGCCACCGCCGTGGGTCCAGGCATAGTGTTTCGATGAGAAGCGGTGAGTGAACTTCAGGTTGATCTGGTCTTCTGCCACGGCGGGGAACGCACTGCACAAACCGGCAAGGGTCAGTACCGTCGCGCACTGAAGTACCGAAGGGCGCTGGAGCGCGGGGCGCGACTGAATGGCGGGTGGCCGTGCAGGCGCACGGGTTTTTGACTGTGTCTTCGAACGGAACAACATGGCTGTACCTCTGAAACTGGAATGATCTTGTTGTTGTTTCTATTCCTGTTTGGGTGTCGTCGAGTTGATCGGGCCTGTCAGGTCACTGGGTCACTCCTCTGCGTTGAATCACCGTGTACGCAACGTCCCGGGGCAGTGGTTGTGCGCGGGTGCGATAGCGGGATAACGATGAAGCAGAGCAGCCAATTGCGCCTGCTGTTTCGGCTGAAGAATTCGCAAGCCCCGATTCGCTCCTGGCGAACCCTGAAACTGCTTCGCCCAGAACGAATTGACGCTTCGATTTATCGCGTTTGCCCCACGCCCGAGATGCTCTTAGCCTCAAGCCAGAGGGATATTGCCTGTCCCGGTGCTGGCCATATGCGCGGCGTGTTTCGTTCCCTGGCAACTGCACAGGGATATTCGAGCGCAACGACAGCACCTGACCACCAACAACAATCAAGCAGATGCTGAGGGCGTTGAATGCGAGGCATGATTTTCAAGGGGCAGTGCGAAGTCCAGGTCAAGGACTTCCCGGACCCCACCCCAGGACCGGGCGAGGCCATCATCGAGATGAAGGCCTCCGGCATGTGCGGTACCGACCTGCATTACTACCGGCACGGCATGCACGAGGCACTTGGTATGCTCGGCCTGAAGGAGCGCATGCGCGGCGACGACATCATCGGTGGGCATGAACCCTGTGGGGTAATCGCCGCGGTGGGAGCCGGTGTCGATGCGCGGGCATTCAAGCCCGGCGATCGGGTCATCGTCTTTCATTACAAGGGGTGCAGCCACTGCGAGCATTGCCGCAGCGGCTGGACCCAGTTGTGCGATCACGGCGCCGACATCTATGGCGTACTCAACCACGGCGGGCATGCCACCTACATGAAGGTCCCGGTGTCTTCGCTGATCCATCTACCTCAAGACATTTCGTTCAAGGGCGGTGCCGCCATTGCTTGTGGCACGGGTACGGCCTATGGCGCTTTGCTTCGCCTTGGCGTCACCGCCCGCGACACGCTGGCGATCTATGGCCTGGGGCCCGTCGGGCTTTCCGCCGCGCAGTTGGCGGCGGCCATGGGCGTGGAGGTGATCGGCGTCGATATCAACGCCGAACGCGTGCAGAACGCGAAGGCGTTTGGTGTAGCGCATGCCATCGATGCCAGCCGAGTTGACCCGGTCGAGCAGATTCACAGGCTCACGGCCGGCAAAGGCGCCTCCTGCGCCATGGAGTGTGCCGGTGGTGAGATACCCCGTAGCCAAGCCGTGCGCAGCACCAGTATCTGGGGGCGGATTGCCCTGGTGTCGGTGGGCGGTAACCTGAGCCTTGATGTCATGAAGGACCTAATCGGCAAGCAGCGAACCCTGGTGGGCTCATTCACGGTTTCGGAGGTCGGCATGAGCGACTGTGCGCGCTTCATCGCGGCCCATGGTGTCGAGGTGGACAAGCTGTTTTCCAGCGAGTGGTCCCTTGAGCAGGCCGGTGAGGCCTATGCCGATTTCAACCAGCAGACTGGCGGCAAGGGCGTGATCGTCTTCTGACCGCCCGATGTTCTGGCCAACCCGTTCAGCGGCGCATTGGTGCCCAATGGAGATCATCATGACCGAAAGAGCCATTTCCCTGAAACACCCCGATCGGCTATTCATCGGTGGGCAGTGGGTGGTGCCCGCCACCTCTGAAACCTTCGATGTACTCGACTGCTCGACCGAGGAGGTCGTCGCCACTGTGGCGAAAGCCTCTTCCGAGGATATGCAGCGGGCGATCAACGCGGCGCGTGAGGCCTTTGACGACGGGCCCTGGCCGCGCTTAAGCCCACAGGAGCGTGCCGTCTACCTGGAAAAAATTGCCGAGCGCCTCGAGGCGCTGAATGATGAGTTCGCGCGCATCTGGTCTATCGAAACAGGCATTGTCTACAAGGTCGCTCAACCGCGTATTGGCCTGTTCATCAGTGGCGCGTTTCGGCAATACGCGGCGATGGCCTCGTCCTTTGCTTTCAGCGAGGCGCATCAGTCGGTGACCGGTAACCCTGCCTATCGCGTTTATGAACCGGTCGGTGTAGTGGGGCAGATCATTCCTTGGAATGGCCCTGCGGGGCTGATGGCCTACAAGACCGCGCCGGCGCTGCTAGCCGGGTGCACGATGGTCATCAAATCACCGCCGGAAGCGCCATGTTCGGCGTACCTGCTCGCGCAGATCTGCGAGGAGATCGGGCTGCCTCCAGGCGTCATCAACGTCGTGACGGCGGACAGGGATGTGTCCGAGGAGTTGGTTCGCCATCCGGGCGTGGACAAAATTACCTTCACCGGGTCGACCGGAGCGGGCCGTAGGATCGCCTCTATCGCTGGGGATCGTGTCGCCCGCGTAACGCTTGAGCTGGGAGGCAAGTCGCCGGCCGTGGTGCTTGACGACTATGACATCGAAACGGCCGCCACCACCTTGGGCAACTCCTATTTTGGTTATAACACCGGCCAGATCTGCCATAGCCTGACCAGGGTGATCGTTCCACGGGCGAAGCACGACCAGATGGTCGACGCGCTGGCGAACATCGCGCGCAAGATCGTCATCGGCGACCCGTTTGCCGACGATACGACCTCCGGCCCGCTCGCCAGCGCGCGTCAGCGGGAAACCGTGGAGCGTTATGTAGCAAAAGGTATTGCTGAAGGGGCTACGCTGGTGACGGGAGGGAAGCGTCCTGAAAGCCCGAAAAAAGGGTTCTTCTACGAACCTACGGTCTTTGCCAACGTCGACAATCGCTCCGCCATCGCCCAGGAAGAGATTTTCGGGCCGGTGCTTTGTGTCATTCCCGCCGACAGTGAGGCGGATGCCATTCGCATGGCAAACGACACGCCGTTCGGACTTAATGCCGCAGTCTTTACCAACGACCGTGAAAAGGCGTTGCAAGTGGCACGGCAGCTTCGCTCCGGTACCGTGGGGCACAATGGGCCACGCACTGATTTTTCGATCGGTTTTGGCGGCTTCAAGCAGTCTGGGATTGGTCGTGAGGGCGGGGTAGAGGGCTTGTTGGCCTTCATGGAGTCGAAAACCATCGTACTGGCATGACCCCTTGATCGCCGCACGCCTGACGTTCGAGCGTCAGGCGTGCGCGTGTATTGCCATTGCATGGCGCTAACATTGAACATTGGAAATGGCCCATTGAAGGGGATGTGTCATGGCATTAGAGGTAGTACGTACGCAGATAGGTGCCGCTGAAATCTTTCAGGTCATCGAGTTGGAAATAGGCCCGCAACTGGCTTGGCTCCTGCCTGATACGACGCCTGACAATATTCGGGCAATCGAATGGTTGAAGCCTCCCTATCGTAATACTGACTTTTCATTGAATGCGCTATCTCAATGTTTCATCGTCAGGTTGAATGGGCGCACGCTGGTCGTGGATACCTGCATCGGCAATGACAAAACCGTCACGGAGGTCGCTGAGTGGGAGCATATGGAGACCGGTTTTCTCGAAGCGCTGGAGCGCGCCGGTATCGATCGTGGCCAAGTTACCGATGTCCTGTGTACCCATCTGCATATCGATCATGTAGGTTGGAACACCTATCTACACGAGGGCAGGTGGCTGCCTACCTTCCCCAATGCCAAGTACCATTTTGCCCGCGGTGAATATGAGTATTGGCTAGAGGCTGCTCAGCGGAGCCCGCAAGACATGCATTCTGTCTCGTTTGGCGAGTCCATCCACCCGGTGGTCGAGGCTGGGCTGGTGAATCTCATCGAGGCACCGTGTGAGCTTGGTGACGGCATCTCCATCTTGGCGACCCCTGGACATACCCACTCGCATATCGCCGTCATGATCGATAGCGGCTGTGGTGACATCATCATTGCGGGCGATGCGTTTCACCACCCGTGCCAAGTCGCAAGGCCGCATTGGGCAACCGTGAGTGATCATGACCAGCGTCAGTCCACGATGACAAGAGAGGCGCTGCTCTCGGCTTGCGCTGATACGCAGACATTGCTTGCGGGGATCCATTTCAGCACACCTTCGTTCGGTCAGGTTTGCTCAACTGAAGAGGGCGGGTACCTCTTCAAACCTCTCGTTTCGAAATGAACGGCTTCTTACTTCCTATGCCGCACGCTCCTCGGGGAAGGGCGCGGTATTGCGAGGAGTAAAGGTCGGTTCATTGCTCGAGAAGCGACACTTCATACATTGCCAATTGGATCGCTCGCTGCAATCGCTAACCATCCAACAACAATAACCACGCATCACATGATGTTTGGTCATACCTGACGGGGTTGGGGTGAGGCGAGATGCCACCCCCGTACCAGCGCGTGTGTTGCTGCCTGGTTCGACGGGATTGGAGTGGAGCAAGGTCTTATGGGGCAGATCCAGCAGTATCGACCAGACCGGATGAGCATCCGTGACAGGGTAAATTTCATGGGTACCTTGGCGATCGCGGGGCTGAATATTTCTGCCCTGGGCTCGGCGCGCCTGGTAGTACCCTTGATCGCGCTCTCGCTGGGGGCAAGCGCTACGCTCGTGGGCGTCATTGCCGCAGCGTTCACCGCTGCCCCCATGGTGTTCAGCGTGTCATTCGGGCGCTGGCTGGACCGCGCGGGGACCTTGATGCCGATCATGAGCGCCGCGCTGCTCATCGTTGGCGCAACGACGACGTTCTGGGTATTTCCGAGTCGGTACGCGCTCGTGATCGTCGCAGGTCTCGTGGGGGCGGGTGCAGTATTTACCCATATGGCCGCCACTCGTGCTGTCGGCTCAATCGCGACAGAAGCACAACGCCCTCGCTATCTGGGGTACCTGATCCTTAGTTATTCGCTATTCCAACTGGTGGCTCCAGTGTTGGCGGGGGCGATGTACCAGCATCATGGTTCAAACGCTGCAATCACGTTGCTGGGAGGGTTCTCCGTACTGTCCATTCTCGCAATCGGTCTTCGTCTGCATCATTTCAGGCACGAGCGTCGTGGGCCTTTGGCGAGGTTGGCCCGCCAAGGCATCTATCCGCTGTTACGTGTGCCTGGATTGATGGTCTGGATACTGGTGAGCAGCCTCTTCTTCGCTGCGCAGACCATTTTCCCGTTCGTGATATCACTGCATGCCGTTGCCAATGGCATCTCGCCCATCGAGGCGGGTTGGTTGCTCGGCGCTTTTGCCGGCGGGGCATTCATCTCCCGGTTTTTCACACCCGTCTTGACGCGGTATGCCAGGCCACGACCGACGCTGGTGGTGGCAATGATCATCGGTGCTGTCATTTATGCCGTGATACCGTTCGCCCATCAAGTCGTCACCCTGAGCGTTCTGAGCCTACTCCTAGGGATGCCATTGGGTGTGGGCGTGCCTGTTTCCTTGGCAATGATATATGACGCAGCGCCGGCAGAGCGGGTCAATGAATCGGTGGGATTGTCCATGACCGTTAATAACTGTCTGCAAACCGTTTTTCCGCTGGCACTGGGAGCACTTGTTCATACCTTCGGTATTGCTCCGATGGTACTGGCATTTTCGCTGATCATGATGGGGTGCGCAGCGGTGAGCGTTCGCGGTCCTGAATGATGTTTCGAACCAGAAATTTCGAGAATTACTTCCGGGTACTCGGAGGTGTGAGGGATTGGACAAATATGGTCGGGCGCTTCCAAATACGTCATTTAACATAATACTCATTATGCGCTAGTCTATATTTGGTCACCAGACCACGAGTGAGGCACTTTGGGACCAGGGAAAGCTCTCTGGTCTAGATAATCTGTCCTGATCCATCGCTCGCTTACCATCACAAGCGCCGACCTGGTGCCAGATGCGTTAGCCTTGCCTTTTGGACTGTTGGCTACCGCGACTTGGACATCAGGCCAGCCATTTGCACCTGTACCCTGAGTGCTTGAAAGAAACCTGGTACGGTCACCCTCGACTTTGTTTATCAGGACAAATCCAGCGCATGCATGACCACACTGACGACTAGCGCCTGTCAGCCAGCGCCATTGAGGTTGTCACGCTTCCCATCACCGGCAACCCAACTCCCGGTCGATCGGTTAACGCGGTCAATTGTAGGAGCGGCCTTGTGTCGCGATGGGCTGCAAGGCAGCCCCAACAATTCATGCGTCTGCTTTGAAACCTTGGGGGCTGCTGCGCAGCCCATCGCGACACAAGGCCGCTCCTACAAGGGCCCGCAGGATTGAGAGGACAGTTGTTTACATCTCGCGCAGACCTCAAACCACGAACCATCCCTGTGGGTGCTGACCTGCAAGCGATGTGATCAGTACAAGCGACAAAAGATACATGAGGACCGCGTGACACCTGAGGGCCAGGCATCCCCCCCATTTGCCATGCTGTATATGCAAATTATGTATAACTACACTAAATACTCATTTAGCGTAGTTATATAGAATCCGCCTCTGCACCCAATCCTCAAACAAGCCCGCCAAAACGCCTGTAAAAGCCTTCATTCACATCCGGCAACGGCCCATCAGCCGTCTCCAGCGCTGCATTCAGCCATTCTTCCGCCTTGGCAAACACCAGCCGATAGAGGTTACGGCACAACTGTCGCGCGGCCCTTCCCTCCCAATCCCCAGGCAGCAGCTCGTCCGGCAGTTGCGGGTCGCGCAGCAGCAGCCGGCGGTATTCGTGAATCAGCAGCGTACGTGCCAGGAAGCAATCCTGCGCATCGAGCTGTTGCTGCTCTTTCAAGCCTTGCCATAGCGGCCTGAACAGCTGGATGAACTCGCTGTACTGCTGCCCCAGTTCGTCGATGCGCCAGCTTTCCCGCACCTGGGCGCGCATGGCCTTGGATGCCAGTACTTCCTGGGTGTGGGTTTCGAAGACGATGCTGTCGTCGCTCGCCTCCAGGTCACGCAAGGTGGCGGCCAGGTCGGCGCGGTCTGCCCGTGGGCAGCCCAGCAGGTTCGGCGCCATGGCCCCGAAGCCCTGCCACTCCAACTCTTCACGCAAAGCCTTGCGCTTGCCGGCCTCCAGTTGCGAGAGCAACACCAGCGTCCAGGCGCCGTCCCAGGCTGGTTGGCTGGGGCTGTAGACCCGTTTGAAGGCTTTCTCGAACCGCCGGCGGCCAGTCCCTGTCAGGCTGTAGTAACTGCGGCGGCCAACCTTTTCGGCGGTGAGCCAGCCTTCCTTGGTAAGGCGGAAGATCGATGTGCGGATCAGGCGCTCGTTGATGCCGATCGGCTCCAGCAGGTTGATCAGGCTACCCAGCCAGACGGTTCCGCCGTGGGGCTCGATGGCGTCGCCGTACAAAGTGATGATCAGGGAACTGGCGCGGATCGGCGTCTGTTCCTGGAAGCGGGTGATCAGGTTGTTCAGTGGGGCGAGATTGCTCATGGGCGAACTGTGCGCGGTTAAAGCACCGACTATACCTGCGCGGCGGGCCGCCTGACCATTGCGTGACGCTGCCAGGCTCATGCCGATGCCTGGCCTTTGGGCCTGACGCCAGTGTCTTCCATGCGTGGGCGCTCGGGCTCGACCTCGGTCAGTGGTGGGCATTCGACCATGCTGTTCATGCAGCGTTGCGCCAGGTGCTGGTACTCCGCCGTGCCGCGTTGCTTCCAGGCCAGTTCCTGTTCGGTCAGTGGGCGCTTGACCTGGGCTGGCGAGCCCATCACCAGGCTTTGTGCCGCACATTCGAAGCCCGCCTTGACGAATGCCGTGGCCGCGACGATGCAGCGCGGTGCCACATGGGCACCATCCATCACCACCGCGTTCATGCCGATCAAGGCGTCTTCGCCCACGCGACAGCCGTGCAGCACGGCGCCATGCCCGACATGCCCGTTGCGTTCGACCACCGTATCGCCACCCGGGAAACCATGCATCACGCAGGTGTCCTGCAGGTTGGCGCCCTCCTCCAGCACGATACGGCCGAAATCCCCCCTTAGTGACGCCAGTGGGCCGACGTAGCAACGAGGGCCGACGATTACATCACCGATCAGCACGGCGCTGGGATGCACGTAGGCTGTCGGATGAACCACGGGCGTCAGGCCGTCCAGTCGATAGCAAGGCATGGCAAAGCTCCTGAAATGATTTCAAATGCGCTTTGATCTTGTATCACAATCTTGTGGTGCGTCAATCGGCATGGTCGTGTATCGCTTTTGCTGGGGTCATCGCACTCCAATAAATTCAGCATTATGCGTTGATTGCAAGTAGCTGAAGCGATTCAACCTCATGAAACCCTTTGCTGATGCAGTTGTCACTCCCGCAAAAAGAGATACATGAAACAATTTTGAATGTTGCATTGGTGTATCGCGTAATGCATATACTGGTTCCACCTGGACGTGATCCCCACATCACGCCCCTGCAAACAATTCCAAGAAATGCCGGCCCCACGATGTGCCGTGCGTGCAGCCAGAGGAACCCGACATGCCGCGATATCTTGATGTGCAGGCGCCCGAACACGGCGTCCAGCTCATTACCCTGCAACGGCCCGAGGCGCTCAACGCCCTGTGCACCGAGCTACTGGCAGAGCTGGCCGCTGCGCTGGAAGCGGCCGGGCAAGACGAACAGACCCGCGCGGTGGTGCTCACCGGCAGCCGCAAGGCATTCGCCGCAGGCGCCGATATCCGCGAGATGGCCGAGCGCGACCTGGTCGGCATCCTCAACGACCCCCGGGTGACCCACTGGCAAAGCATCGCCGCCTTCGCCAAGCCACTGATCGCTGCCGTCAACGGCTACGCCCTGGGTGGCGGCTGCGAACTGGTGATGTGTGCCGACATCGTCATCGCCGGCAGCGACGCCCGTTTCGGCCAGCCGGAAATCAACCTCGGCATCATCCCCGGCGCCGGTGGCACCCAGCGCCTGCTGCGGGCAGTAGGCAAGCCGCTGGCCATGCAAATGGTGCTGACCGGCGAAGCCATCACCGCCCGTCATGCCTTGCAGGCCGGGCTGGTCAGCGAAATCACCCAGCCGGAACTCACCGTAGAACGCGCCCTGCACATCGCCCGCAGCATCGCCGCCAAGGCCCCACTGGCGGTGCGCCTGGCCAAGGAAGCGTTGCTCAAGGCCGGCGATACCGACCTGGCCAGCGGCCTGCGCTTCGAACGCCATGCCTTCACCTTGCTGGCCGGCACCGCCGACCGCGACGAAGGCATCCGTGCCTTCCAGGAAAAACGCCAGGCCCGCTTCCAGGGCCGCTGATCATCTTTCCCTCGACTGACGGAGCGAGTCTGTCATGACTTTCCAGCACATCCTGTTTTCCATCGAGGACGGCGTCGCCCTCCTCTCGTTGAATCGCCCCGAGCAACTGAACAGCTTCAATACCGCCATGCACCTGGAAGTGCGCGAGGCACTCAAGCAAGTACGCCAGAGCAGCGAAGCACGGGTGTTGTTGCTGACTGCCGAAGGCCGTGGTTTCTGCGCCGGCCAGGACCTGTCCGATCGCAACGTCGCCCCGGGCGCCGAGATGCCGGACCTCGGCGAATCGATCGACAAGTTCTACAACCCGCTGGTGCGCACCCTGCGCGACCTGCCGCTGCCGGTGGTCTGCGCGGTGAACGGGGTGGCTGCCGGCGCCGGTGCCAACATCCCGCTGGCCTGCGACCTGGTGCTGGCTGCCCGCTCGGCCAGCTTCATCCAGGCCTTCTGCAAGATCGGCCTGGTACCCGACTCCGGCGGCACCTGGCTGCTGCCGCGCCTGGTCGGCATGGCACGGGCCAAGGCCCTGGCCATGCTGGGCGAGCGCCTGTGCGCCGAACAGGCCCAGCAATGGGGGCTGATCCACCGCGTGGTGGACGATGCCGCGCTGCGCGACGAAGCCCTCACCCTCGCCCGCCAGCTCGCCACCCAGCCCACTTACGGCCTGGCCCTGATCAAGCGCAGCCTGAACGCCAGTTTCGACAACGGTTTCGATGAACAGCTGGAGCTGGAGCGCGACCTGCAGCGCCTGGCCGGGCGCAGCGAGGACTATCGCGAAGGCGTGAGTGCCTTCATGAACAAGCGCACGCCGGCATTCAAGGGGCGTTGATCATGAGCGCACTCGCAAGCAATGCCCAGGTGGCGGTGATCGGTGCAGGCGCCATGGGCGCAGGCATCGCCCAGGTTGCGGCCCAGGCCGGCCACCCGGTAAAGCTCTACGACAACCGCCCGGGCGCTGCAGCCCAGGCGGTGGCCGGCATAGACCGGCAACTTGCCCGCCTGGTGGAAAAAGGCAAGTTGCAGGCTGCCGAGCGGGAAGCCATCAGCGCCCGGCTGTGCCCGGTAGACGCCCTTGAAGCCCTGGCCGATGCCCGCCTGGTGATCGAGGCCATCGTCGAGAACCTGCAGGTCAAGCAGGCGCTGTTCAGCCAGCTGGAAGCCTTGTGCGCCACCGACTGCATCCTCGCCAGCAACACTTCGTCGCTGTCCATCACCAGCCTCGCCGCCGGGCTGCAACGCCCGCACCAAGTGGTTGGCATGCACTTCTTCAACCCGGCGCCGCTGATGGCACTGGTGGAAGTGGTGTCGGGCTTGGCCACCGCCCCGGCCGTTGCCGCATGCATTCATGCCACCGCCCAGGCCTGGGGCAAGCAGCCGGTGCACACGCGCTCCACGCCGGGCTTCATCGTCAACCGTGTGGCGCGGCCGTTCTACGCCGAAAGCCTGCGCCTGCTGCAGGAAGGCGCAGCCGATTGCGCCAGCCTCGATGCGCTGCTGCGTGATGCCGGCGGTTTCCGCATGGGCGCGTTCGAACTCACCGACCTGATCGGCCACGATGTCAATTACGCCGTTACCTGTTCGGTCTTCGATGCGTTCTATGGCGACTTCCGCTTCCAGCCTTCGCTGGTGCAAAAAGAACTGGTGGACGCAGGCCGCCTCGGGCGCAAGACCGGCCAAGGCTTCTATAGCTATGCCGAAGACGCCGAACGCCCGCAGCCAGCCGAACTGCACAGCCCCGCCATCGTCGATGCCTGCGTCGTCGAAGGCGACCTTGGGGCGATGCAGCCGCTGGTCGAGCGCCTGCGCCAAAGCGGCGTCGCCGTGACCCAGCGCGCCGGCAGCGGCCTGATCCAGGTGGGCGATGCCACCCTGGCGCTGTCCGATGGCCGCCTGGCCAGCCAGCGCGCCCGGGAAGACGGCCTGCGCAACCTGGTGCTGCTCGACCTGGCCCTGGACTACACCACCGCCACCCGCCTCGCCATCAGCTGGTCGGCCGACACCAGCGACAACGCTCGTGACCAGGCGGTGGCCTTGCTGCGGCGTGCCGGCCTGAAGGTAACGGCGGTCGCCGACCTGCCCGGCCTGGTGGTGCTGCGCACCGTGGCGATGCTCGCCAACGAGGCCGCCGATGCCGTGTTGCAAGGTGTCGGCAGCGCCGCCGACATCGACCTGGCCATGCGTGCCGGCGTCAACTACCCCTGCGGCCCGCTGGCCTGGGCCGCGAACATCGGCATCCCCCACACCCTGCGCGTGCTCGACAACCTGCAGCGCAGCTACGGCGAGAGCCGTTACCGCCCTTCCCTGCTGTTACGCCGCTGCGAAGCCAAAGGAGGCACCCTGCATGACTGAAGTCGAACTGGCACAAGCCTGTGCCGAGGCCATGTACGCCCGCGACCAGGCCACCCAGGGCCTGGGCATCCGCCTGCTGGAGGCCGGTCCGGGCCAGGCATGCCTGCGCATGCCGGTACGCGCCGACATGATCCAGGGGCATGGCACCTGCCATGGCGGCTTCCTGTTCGCCCTGGCCGACTCGGCGTTTGCCTTCGCCTGCAACAGTCACGACCAGGCCACCGTCGCCCTGGGCTGCAGCATCGACTACCTGGCCCCGGCGCTGCGTGATGACGTGCTTACCGCCCGCGCCAGCGAGGTCAGCCGCAAGGGCCGCACCGGCCTGTACCACGTCCGCATCGAGAACCAGCGCGGTGAGCTGGTGGCGATGTTCCATGGCAAATCCTACAAAGTGCGCGGCACCGTGCTGGCGCAGGAGACGCAAGATGACTGAACACACCCTGGCCGATGCCTTGATCATCGACGCCGTGCGCACCCCCATCGGCCGTTATGCCGGCGCCTTGAGCGGCGTGCGCGCCGATGACCTGGCCGCCATCCCGCTCAAGGCCCTGATCCAGCGCCACCCCGAACTGGACTGGAAAGCCATCGACGACGTCATCCTCGGCTGTGCCAACCAGGCTGGCGAGGACAACCGCAACGTCGCGCACATGGCCAGCTTGCTGGCCGGGCTGCCGATCGAAGTGCCGGGCACCACCATCAACCGCCTGTGTGGCTCCGGCCTGGATGCCATCGGCAATGCAGCCCGCGCCCTGCGCTGCGGCGAAGCCGGGCTGATGCTGGCCGGCGGCGTGGAGTCGATGTCACGCGCGCCGTTCGTCATGGGCAAGGCGGAGCAGGCGTTCGGCCGTGCGGCCGAACTGTTCGACACCACCATCGGCTGGCGTTTCGTCAACCCGCTGATGAAGGCAGCCTTCGGCACCGATTCGATGCCGGAAACGGCCGAGAACGTTGCGCAGCAATTTGCTATTTCCCGCGCCGACCAGGACGCCTTTGCCCTGCGCAGCCAGCACAAGGCCGCCGCCGCCCAGGCACTCGGGCGCCTGGCACGGGAAATCGTGCCGGTCGAGATCCCGCAGCGCAAAGGCCCGGCCAAAGTGGTCGAGCACGACGAACATCCCCGCGGCGACACCACCCTGGAGCAACTGGCCAGGCTGGGTACCCCGTTCCGTGAGGGCGGTAGCGTCACCGCTGGCAATGCTTCCGGGGTCAACGATGGTGCCTGCGCCCTGCTGCTCGCCAGCAGCACCGCCGCCCGCCGTCATGGCCTGAAGGCCCGCGGCCGCATCGTCGGCATGGCGGTGGCCGGGGTCGCACCACGGCTGATGGGCATCGGCCCGGTGCCGGCTACCCGCAAGGTGCTGGAGCTTGTCGGGCTGTCGCTGGCCGACATGGACGTCATCGAGCTCAACGAGGCCTTTGCCGCCCAGGGCCTTGCGGTACTGCGCGAGCTCGGCCTGGCTGACGACGACGAGCGGGTCAACCGCAACGGCGGTGCCATCGCCCTCGGCCACCCGTTAGGCATGAGCGGTGCACGCCTGGTCACCACCGCGTTGCACGAGCTGGAAGAAACCGCCGGACGCTACGCCCTGTGCACCATGTGCATCGGCGTTGGCCAAGGCATCGCGATGGTCATCGAACGCCTCTGAGCGGCTCAGACCATCGGCTTGTTACCGAACCGAACGCAGCCGTATATGCTGCTTCCATGACACTCACCGTGCGGCCTGCAACCGGTACCGCGCGGCGTACAAGAACAATTCGAGTGAAGCCATGAACATGTACCATGATGCCGATCGTGCCCTGTTGGACCCGATGGAAACCGCCAGTGTCGACGCCCTGCGCCAGCACCAGCTGGAGCGCCTGCGCTGGAGCCTGAAGCACGCCTACGACAACGTGCCGCTGTACCGCCAGCGCTTTGCCGAGTGCGGCGCCCACCCCGACGACCTCAAGTGCCTGGAAGACCTGGCGAAGTTCCCCTTCACCGGCAAGAACGACCTGCGCGACAACTACCCCTACGGCATGTTCGCCGTGCCCCAGCAAGAGGTGGTGCGCCTGCACGCCTCCAGTGGTACTACCGGCAAGCCGACGGTGGTGGGCTACACCCAGAACGACATCGATACCTGGGCCAACGTGGTCGCCCGCTCGATCCGTGCCGCGGGTGGGCGCAAGGGTGACAAGGTGCATGTCTCCTACGGCTACGGCCTGTTCACCGGCGGGCTCGGCGCGCATTACGGTGCCGAGCGCCTGGGCTGCACGGTGATCCCCATGTCCGGTGGCCAGACCGAGAAGCAGGTGCAGCTGATTCGCGACTTCCAGCCCGACATCATCATGGTCACCCCCTCCTACATGCTCAACCTGGCCGACGAGATCGAGCGCCAGGGCATCGACCCGCAAGACCTCAAGCTGCGCCTGGGCATATTCGGCGCCGAGCCTTGGACCGACGAGCTGCGCCGCTCTATCGAGCAACGGCTGGGCATCGATGCCCTCGACATTTATGGCCTGTCGGAAATCATGGGGCCTGGGGTGGCGATGGAGTGCATCGAAACCAAGGATGGCCCGACCATCTGGGAGGACCATTTCTACCCCGAGATCATCGACCCGGTCACCGGTGCGGTGCTGCCGGACGGCCAACTGGGCGAACTGGTGTTCACCTCGCTGAGCAAGGAAGCGTTGCCCATGGTGCGCTACCGCACCCGCGACCTCACTCGCCTGCTGCCCGGTACTGCCAGGCCGATGCGGCGGATCGGCAAGATCACCGGCCGCAGCGATGACATGCTGATCATTCGCGGGGTCAACGTGTTCCCGACTCAGATCGAGGAGCAGGTACTAAAAATAAAACAGCTTTCTGAGCTTTATGAGATTCATCTGTATCGCAATGGCAACCTGGACAGTGTCGAGGTGCACGTGGAACTGCGTGCGGAGTGCCAGCACCTCGATGAAGGCCAGCGCAAGCTGTTGACCGGGGAGCTGACCAAGCAGATCAAGACCTACATCGGCATCAGCACCCAGGTGCGCCTGCAGCCCTGCGGCACGCTCAAGCGTTCCGAGGGCAAGGCCTGCCACGTGTTCGACAAACGGTTGGCCAGCTGATTCATTCGGCTGCCTTTTCGGCCCCGGCATCGTCCGGGGCTTTTTTTTGCCTGGGAGATTGCTGGGGGCGCTTTGCGCCCCTTTCGCCGGCAAGCCAGCTCCCACAGGAGAGCGGTTGCCCTGGAGATGGACGCTGTCCCTGTGGGAGCTGGCTTGCCGGCGAAAGGGCTGCACAGCAGCCCCCTTGACCAGCAAAGCGATACACAAAACTTATTCGATACACATAAAACTGTTTGACGTTATGTTTTGTATCGCTTACAAATGACTCATGCCTTAGCAGGAGTCGGAACACATGTACGCACAGCTAGTGGAAACCGGAGTCAAGCGCGTCAAGTCGCTGGAAGAGATGTCGCCCGAGGAGCGCAACTTCCAGGAAAAGATCGACGCCGAAATCAAGATCGAAGCCAAGAACTGGATGCCCGAGGCCTATCGCCAGACCCTGATCCGGCAGATCTCCCAGCACGCCCACTCGGAAATCGTCGGCATGCTGCCCGAAGGCAACTGGGTCACCCGTGCCCCCAGCCTCAAGCGCAAGCTGCAGCTGATGGCCAAGATCCAGGACGAAGCCGGCCACGGCCTGTACCTGTACAGCGCCATGGAAACCCTGGGCGCCGACCGTGACGAAGAAATCGCCAAGCTGCACAGCGGCAAGGCCAAGTACTCGAGCATCTTCAACTACCCCACCCTCAGCTGGGCCGACATGGGCGCAGTGGGCTGGCTGGTCGATGGCGCGGCCATCGTCAACCAGGTGGTGCTGCAGCGCACCTCCTACGGCCCGTATTCGCGCGCGATGATCCGTATCTGCAAGGAAGAGAGCTTCCACCAGCGCCAGGGCTACGAAATCCTCCTGACCATGATGCGCCACGGCACCCAGGCCCAGCGCGACATGGTCCAGGACGCGATCGACCGCCTGTGGTGGCCAGCACTGATGATGTTCGGCCCCAGCGACGAGCACTCCCCCAACAGCGCCCAGTCCATGGCCTGGAAGATCAAGCGCCAGACCAACGATGAACTGCGCCAGCGCTTCATCGACCAGACCGTGCCGCAGCTCGAGCTGCTCGGCTGCACCGCCCCCGACCCGGAGCTGAAGTGGAACGCCGAGCGCGGCCACTACGACTTCGGCGAAATCCAATGGGACGAGTTCTACGAAGTGATCAAGGGCAATGGCCCATGCAACCAGGAACGTGTCGCCACACGGCGCAAGGCCATCGAGGACGGCGCCTGGGTACGCGAGGCCGCCGTGGCCTACGCGCGCAAGCAACAGAACAAGAACGCCGCCTGAGCGGCGATTGATGCGGAGATCGAAAATGTCTGTCTGGACCCTCTACGAAGTGTTCGTGCGCAGCAAGCACGGCCTTAACCACAAGCATGTCGGCAGCGTGCACGCCGCCGATGCCGCCATGGCCATCGAAAACGCCCGCGAGCTGTACACCCGCCGCAGCGAAGGCGTGAGCCTGTGGGTGGTGCCCTCGGCACTGATCACCGCTTCTTCCCCGGACGAGAAAGACCCGCTGTTCGCCCCGGCGGACGACAAGGTCTACCGCCATGCCAGCTTCTACGAACTGCCCGACGAAGTCGGACACATGTGAGGTTGGCCATGCACAACGAAACCCTTGTCCCCTACCTGCTGCTGCTCGGCGACAGTGCCCTGGTGCAGGGCCAGCGCCTCTGCGAATGGTGTGGCCGCGCCCCGGCCATCGAAGAAGAACTGGCCCTGATGAACGTCGGCCTCGACCTGGTAGGCCAGGCGCGCAACTGGCTGGAGTACGCCGCCGAGCTGCTCGATGATGGCCGTGACGCCGACGCCCTGGCCTTCCGCCGTGACGAGCGTGCCTATCGCAACCTGTTGCTGGTCGAGCAGCCCAACGGCGATTTCGCCGTGACCATGACCAAACAGTTCTTCTATGACGCCTGGCATTTCGCCGTGCTTCAGGGCCTGGTCGGCTCGAATGACGAGCGTATCGCCGGCATCGCCGCCAAGGCCCTGAAGGAAGTCACCTACCACCTGCGCCGCTCCAGCGAGTGGGTGCAACGCTTGGGCGGTGGCACCGAAGAAAGCCGCCAACGCATGCTCGCGGCCATCCCGGCACTGTGGCGCTTCACCGTCGAACTGGCTGCCGGTAGCGATAACGAAGGGCACCTGGCGCAAGCGGGTATCGCCGCCGACCCCGCTGCCGTCGGCGCGGCCTGGCTCAAGCAGGTTGGCGAGACCTTCGCTTCGGTCGAACTGCCGTTGCCCAAGGCCGCCAGCCACTTCTACCTGGACGGCCGCAAAGGCCTGCACACCGAGCACCTGGGCCTGCTGCTGGCCGAGATGCAGTTCCTGCCAAGGGCGTACCCCGATGCAACCTGGTGAGCTGATTGCCGGCGACCGTGGCGCCCGCGCGCCACGCGGCGACGACCTGGCCCGGGCCTGGGCGGTACTGGCCCAGGTCATGGACCCGGAAGTGCCCGTGGTCAGCGTGGTCGACCTGGGCATCGTGCGCGACCTCGACTGGCGCGCCGGGCACCTGCACCTGGTCGTCACGCCGACCTACTCCGGCTGCCCGGCCACCGAGGTGATCGAAGGGGATATCCGCCAGGCGCTGGAACAGGCCGGTTTCCCCGCCCCGGCTCTGGAGCGCCGGCTGACCCCGGCCTGGAGCACCGACTGGATCAGCGAACTGGGCCGCGAGCGCCTGCGCGCCTACGGCATCGCCCCGCCACAGGGCAGCGCCAGCAAACGCAGCCTGCTCGGCGAGGCGCCGCAGGTGTGCTGCCCGCAGTGCGGCAGCGCCCATACCGAATTGCTCAGCCAGTTCGGTTCCACGGCTTGCAAGGCGCTTTACCGCTGCCGCGAGTGCCTGGAGCCGTTCGACTATTTCAAATGCATTTGAGCCGTGGAGAACGCCATGAGCCAGTTTCACAGCCTGACCATCAAGCAAGTGCGCAACGAGACCCGCGATGCGGTGTCGATTGCCTTCGACGTGCCCGAGCACCTGCAGGCGCAGTTCCGTTTCACCCAGGGCCAGTACCTGGTCATGCGTACCCAGCTGGACAACGAAGAAGTCCGCCGTTCCTACTCCATCTGCAGTGCCGTGCAGGACGGCGAACTGCGTGTGGCGGTAAAGCGCGTGCCTGGCGGGCGCTTCTCGGCATTTGCCAATGACGTGCTCAAGGCCGGCCAGCAACTGGAAGTGATGCCGCCGTCGGGCAGCTTCTTCGTGCCACTGGAACCGGCCCGCCAGGGCAACTACCTGGGCGTGGCTGCCGGCAGCGGCATCACGCCGATCCTGTCGATCATCGCCACTACCCTGGCCAGCGAGCCACACAGCCGCTTCACCCTGCTGTACGGCAACCGCTCCAGCTCTGGCGCGCTGTTCCGCGACAAGCTGGAAGACCTGAAGAACCGTTACCTCGACCGCCTGAACCTGGTTTTCGTGTTCAGCCGCGAGCAGCAGGATGTCGACCTGTACAACGGCCGCATCGATGCCGACAAGTGCGGCCAGCTGTTCTCGCGCTGGATGGACGTTGCCAACCTGGATGCCGCATTCATCTGCGGCCCGCAGGCGATGACCGAGACGGTGCGCGACAGCCTGCGGGCCAATGGCCTGGCCAAGGAACGCATCCATTTCGAGCTGTTCGCCGCAGCCGGCAGCGAAGCCCGTCGTGAAGCCCGCGAGGCGGCGCGCCAGGTGGACTCGGCGCTCAGCCACATCACCGTGATCAGCGACGGCCGCGCCCTCACCTTCGACCTGCCACGCAACACCCAGAACGTGCTGGACGCCGGTAACGCCATCGGCGCCGAGCTGCCGTACTCGTGCAAGGCCGGCGTGTGCTCGACCTGCAAGTGCCGGGTAATCGAGGGCGAAGTGGAGATGGACAGCAACCATGCCCTGGAGGACTACGAAGTGGCGGCCGGGTACGTGCTGTCGTGCCAGACCTACCCGGTGAGCGACAAGGTGGTGCTCGATTTCGACCAGCTCTGAAACCGCGTCGCCTGCTTCGCGGGTGAACCCGCTCCCACAGGGATTGCACAAGACCTGAGAGCAGCGCCCTACCTGTGGGAGCGGGTTCACCCGCGAAGAGGCCTTCAGCAACACCGCAACACCCGCGTGACCTCAACAAAACAATTACAACACCCAGAGATCGCAACCCATGACCCCCGAACGCATCGAAAGCATCGCCAACCACCCCGACTTCCAGCACCTGGTGCAGCGCAAACGCCGCCTCAATGGCAGCCTGACCCTGGCCATGCTGGTGATCTACTACGGCTTCGTCCTGCTGGTGGCGTTTTCCCCCAGCACCCTCGGCCAGTCCCTCAGCGGTGGCGTGACCACCGTTGGCATGCTGGTGGGCGTGCTGATGGTGTTGCTGTCCTTCGCCCTGACCGGTATCTACGTGCACCGCGCCAACAACGTGCTCGACCCGCTCAACGACAAGGTCAAGCAGGAGTGCGCACAATGAACTGGACCGCCATCTCGATGTTCATGGTGTTCGTCTGCTTCACCCTGCTGGTCACCCGCTGGGCTGCCATGCGCACCCGCTCGGCCAGCGACTTCTACACCGCCGGCGGGGGCCTGACCGGCATGCAGAACGGCCTGGCGATCGCCGGCGACATGATCAGCGCCGCGTCGTTCCTGGGCATTTCGGCAATGATGTTCATGAACGGCTACGACGGCCTGCTGTATGCCCTGGGCGTACTGGCCGGCTGGCCGATCATCCTGTTCCTGATCGCCGAACGCCTGCGCAACCTGGGCAAGTACACCTTCGCCGACGTGGTCAGCTACCGCCTGGCGCAAACCCCGGTGCGCCTGACCTCGGCCTTCGGCACCCTGGTGGTGGCGCTGATGTACCTGGTGGCGCAGATGGTCGGTGCCGGCAAGCTGATCGAACTGCTGTTCGGCATCAGCTACCTGTACGCGGTGATGCTGGTCGGCGTGCTGATGGTCGCCTACGTCACCTTCGGCGGCATGCTCGCCACCACCTGGGTACAGATCATCAAGGCGGTGATGCTGCTGTCGGGCACCAGCTTCATGGCCTTCATGGTGCTCAAGCATTTCGGCTTCAGCACCGAGGCGATGTTTGCCAGCGCCGTGGCCGTGCATGCCAAGGGCCAGGCGATCATGGCCCCGGGCGGCTTGCTGTCCAACCCGGTGGACGCCATTTCCCTGGGCCTGGGCATGATGTTCGGTACCGCCGGCCTGCCGCATATCCTGATGCGCTTCTTCACCGTCAGCGATGCCAAGGAAGCGCGCAAGAGCGTGTTCTATGCCACCGGGTTCATCGGCTACTTCTACCTGCTGCTGATCGTCATCGGCTTTGGTGCCATCGTCATGGTCGGCACCGAGCCGTCCTACCGTGACGCCACCGGCGCGATCATCGGCGGCGGCAACATGGTCGCCGTGCACCTTGCCCAGGCCGTGGGTGGCAATCTGTTCCTCGGTTTCATCTCCGCCGTGGCCTTCGCCACCATCCTGGCGGTGGTCGCCGGCCTGGCGCTGTCCGGTGCATCGGCCGTTTCCCACGACCTGTATGCCTGCGTGGTGCGCCAGGGCAAGGCCAGCGAGCAGGAGGAAATGCGCGTGTCGCGTATCGCCACCCTGCTGATCGGCCTGCTGGCGGTCATCCTCGGCCTGATGTTCGAATCGCAGAACATCGCCTTCCTCTCCGGCCTGGTGCTGGCGGTGGCCGCCTCGGTCAACTTCCCGGTGCTGCTGCTTTCGATGTTCTGGAAAGGCCTGACCACCCGCGGCGCGGTGTGCGGCAGCATGGCCGGCCTGGTTTCGGCTGTGCTGCTGGTGGTGCTGGGCCCGGCGGTGTGGGTCAACGTGCTGCATCACGAAAAGGCGCTGTTCCCCTACAGCAACCCGGCGCTGTTCTCCATGAGCCTGGCCTTCCTCGGCGCCTGGGTGTTCTCGGTCACTGACAGTTCCGAACGCGCCAGCCAGGAACGTGGCCGCTACCTGGCCCAGTTCATCCGTTCCATGACCGGAATCGGCGCTGCCGGCGCCAGCAAGCACTGACTCTCAGGGAAGAATAACCATGTCGGGTAAAACAACAACAATGAACCGCACGCACTTCATTTCGGCCGCCTGGCTGGCGACCCTCGCCCTGCCGATGCCGGCGATGGCAGACTTCATCGGCGACAGCCACGCCCGGCTGGAGCTGCGCAACCACTACCTGAACCGCGACTTCCGCCAGAGCAACGCACCGCAGGCCAAGGCCGAGGAATGGGGCCAGGGCTTTACCGCCAAGCTGGAGTCGGGGTTCACCGAAGGCCCGATCGGCTTTGGTGTCGACGCCATGGGCCAACTGGGCATCAAGCTCGACTCCAGCCGTGACCGCCGCAATACCGGCCTGCTGCCTTTCGGCCCGAACAGCCATGAACCGGTCGATGACTACAGCGAACTGGGCCTCACCGGCAAGGTGCGGGTGGCCAAGAGCACCCTGCGCCTGGGGACCTTGCAACCGATCCTGCCGGTGGTGGTGTACAACGACACCCGCCTGCTGGCCTCCACCTTCCAGGGTGGCCTGCTCACCAGCCAGGACCTGGCCGGCCTGACCTTCAACGCCGGCCGCCTGACCAAGGCCAACCTGCGTGATTCCTCGGGCCGCGACGACATCGGCTACGGCGCCGCCAGCAGCGACCACCTGGACTTCGGCGGCGGCAGCTACGCCATCACCCCGCAAACCAGCGTCAGCTACTACTACGCCAAGCTCGAGGACATCTACCGCCAGCAGTTCGTCGGCCTGATCGATACCCGCCCGCTGGGCGAAGGCCTGAGCCTGCGCACCGACCTGCGCTACTTCGACAGCCGCAACGACGGCGCCGAGCGTGCCGGCAACATCGACAACCGCAACTTCAACGCCATGGTCACCCTCGGCGTACGGGCCCACAAGTTCACTGCCGCCTGGCAGCAGATGTCCGGCGACAGTGCCTTCCCGTTCGTGAACGGCGGCGACCCGTTCACCGTCAACCTGGTCACCTACAACACCTTCACCCGCGCCGGGCTGGACTCGTGGCAGGTGCGCTACGACTACGACTTCGTCGCCATGGGTATCCCCGGCCTGAGCTTCATGACCCGCTACACCGATGGCCGCCACGCCGAGACCGCCACCGTCAGCAATGGCCGTGAGCGTGAGCGCGACACCGACATCACCTATGTCATCCAGAGCGGCCCGTTCAAGGACGTCAGCCTGCGCTGGCGCAACGTCACCTTCCGGTCCGGCAATGGCCTGACCAACGCCGTGGACGAAAACCGCCTGATCATCGGCTACACCGTGGCGCTGTGGTAACAGCGCCCCCCTCTACATTGGAGAACAGCATGTCTGCCGCCCCTACCCTGCAAAGCTTCATCGCCGGCCGCTGGCTTGGCCAGCACGGCGCCCAGGCCCTGCGTAGCGCCCTGGATGGCCACGTCTTGGCCTACAGCCACGAAGAGCGCCCGGACTTCGCCGAAGCCGTGGACTTTGCCCGCGCCCGCGGCCTGGCCGCGCTGATGGCCATGGACTTCCAGCAACGCGCTGCCCGCCTGAAGGCGCTGGCCCTGTACCTGGCCGAGCGCAAGGAGCAGCTCTATGCCCTGTCCCACCACAGCGGCGCCACCCGTGCCGACAGCTGGATCGACATCGAAGGCGGCAACGCCACGCTGTTCTCCTATGCGGGCATCGGCAGCCGTGAACTGCCGTCGGGCAACCTGGTGCACGAAGGCCCGGCCATCCCGCTGGGCAAGCAAGGCCATTTCGCCGGCAGCCACATCCTGGTGCCGCGCGCCGGCGTGGCAGTGCACATCAACGCCTTCAACTTCCCCATCTGGGGCATGCTGGAGAAGTTCGCCCCGACCTTCCTGGCCGGCATGCCATGCATCGTCAAGCCGGCGACCTCGACCAGCTACCTGACCGAGGCCGTGGTGCGGCTGATGAATGCATCCGGCCTGTTGCCCGAAGGCAGCCTGCAACTGGTGATCGGCAGCACCGGCGACCTGCTCGACCGCCTGCAAGGCCAGGACGTGGTGACCTTCACAGGTTCCGCCGACACCGCCGCCAAGTTGCGCGTCACACCGAACCTGGTACGCAACTCGGTGCCGTTCACCGCCGAAGCCGATTCGCTGAACTGCGCCATCCTCGGCCCGGACGTGACCCCGGACAGCGAAGAGTTCGACCTGTACATCAAGGAGGTGGTCCGCGAAATGACCACCAAGGCCGGGCAGAAATGCACCGCCATCCGCCGCGCCATCGTACCGGCCAGGCACATCGACGCCGTTGCCACGCGCCTGCGTGAGCGGCTGGCCAAGGTGGTGGTCGGTAACCCGTCGCTGGAAGGCGTGCGCATGGGCGCCCTGGCCTCCCACGACCAGCAGCACGATGTGGCCGAGCGGGTGCGCAGCCTGCTGCAGAGCTGCGACCAGCTGTTCGGCGCCAGCGATGGCTTTGCACCGCGTGGCGAGGGTGTGGCCGAGGGCGCGTTCTTCGCCCCTACCTTGCTTCAGGCCCGTGACCCGCATGCCGAAGGCGGTGCCCACGATATCGAAGCGTTCGGCCCGGTCAGCACGCTGATGGCCTATGACGACCTCGATGAAGCCCTGGCGCTGGCCGCGCGGGGCAAAGGCAGCCTGGTGGCGACCCTGGTCACCGCCGACCGCAGCGTGGCAGCCAAGGCCATCCCGGTGGCTGCCGCCTGGCATGGCCGCCTGCTGGTACTCGACAGCGAGGCAGCCAAGGAATCCACGGGCCATGGCTCGCCATTGCCGCAGCTCAAGCATGGCGGCCCGGGCCGCGCTGGTGGTGGTGAAGAGCTGGGTGGCCTGCGTGCCGTCAAGCACTACCTGCAACGTGCCGCTGTACAGGGTTCGCCGAGCATGCTCACGGCGGTAACCGGCGAATACGTGCGCGGTGGCGAAGTGATCGAAACCGAAGTGCACCCGTTCCGCCGCTATTTCGAGCAGTTGCGCATCGGCGAGTCGCTGCTCACCCACCGGCGTACCGTGACCGAAGCCGACCTGGTCAACTTCGGCTGCCTGTCGGGTGACCATTTCTACATGCACTTCGACGAGATCGCCGCCAAGCAATCGCAGTTCGGCAAGCGCATCGCCCACGGCTATTTCGTGTTGTCGGCAGCGGCCGGGCTGTTCGTCTCCCCGGGTGCAGGCCCGGTACTGGCCAACTACGGCCTGGATACCCTGCGCTTCATCAACCCGGTGGGCATCGGCGACACCATCCAGGCGCGCCTGACCTGCAAGCGCAAGATCGACCAGGGCAAGACCAGCCCGCTGGGCCAGCCCCAGGGCGTGGTGGCGTGGGATGTGGAGGTGACCAACCAGCTGGGCGAGCTGGTCGCCAGCTACGACATTCTCACCCTGGTGCTGAAACAGCCCTGACAGTGCCGTTGGTCAGGGGCGGTGGAGATCCAACCGACCTCCCCTGGCTGTTACCGCTCTCATTCAATGAGGGGTGGTCAATGGCTTCGCCTCTCACTCCTGTATTGGGCCCGCCTGATCGCGGGCCTTTTTTTCATCGAGAGCGAGGGTTGCGAGATGAAGGACATGCTTGGCATGGGTGGCGGCAGCGCACAGGATGACTGGCCAGAGCTCGAGCCGGACCGGCGCAATGACCGGGCAGATGACCCGGATGCCGACCCCAATGTGACAGATGACGAAGAAAACCGCCCGGGCGTACCGGCCAGCGACCCCGAGTCCGGTGCCTAGACGGCCTGCGCGTACCTAACGCTGTGCATGGCACCGGCTGTGCCGGTGTTCGCGGGCGCGCCCGCTCCCACAGGTATGGCGCACTCCTTGAGCTGGTGGTGTCCCTGTGGGAGCGGGCATGCCCGCGAAGCAGGCGACGCGGTGCTTTGAGCAAGACAGTTGTTCATACAAGGATTGCGCAAGGTCTTGCAATCGGGAATCACATTGTCGCCGCAGACTGGTTCGGCTTGCCGCCGGATACCCGCCAGCTCACCGCGGTAATGCCATAGCGCTCGGCCATCGGCCTGCTGACTTTCCTGATCTTCTCCCGGCCGAACTTGGGAATGATGCCGATGCCCGCATCGCAACTCGCCCAATGCCAGGCCTCGGCATTGTCCAGCGTCTCCAGACGAATGATGAAACTGCGCGGCTGGCCATGCAGTTGGTAATCGATGATGTACAGCTGTGGGCTAGGCATCGCAGGGGCCTCCTCTTCTCCATGGATGACACCCTGATTGATCGGGGCACGGCCAGAAGATTCAAAAAATTGTCGAACAACAGGTACCAGAGGCTATTGCAGCCTCGTTACGCAGGGCCTGGCCGGCACCCGGTACCTGCGGATACCGGGTGTCCAGCAACCCTTCAACTTACTGCTGGCGGCCCCCGCCGTGGCTGTTCTGGCCGCCCTTTCGACCGGCCTCCGATGCCCGTTGGCGGTCATTGGCGAAGTTGCCGCCAGAAGCCTGCCCGCCTTTGTGCCCCGCACGGGAGGCCCGTTCCCGGTCGTTGGCGAAATTGCCTGGGTTGGTTTCCTTGGTACCGCCGCGCTGGCTGGTGCGCTCTTGATCCTGCGCCATGTGGTTTCTCCTTGCGATGGATGGGTCGCATGGATGCTTGCCATGCCTTGGTTCCGAGCCGCCGATCACACAGTCTGCTCAATGGTTTTGCCGGCAACTGACCAGTGGCACCAAACATGGGTCGGCAAAAGGTTGGCGTGACGGAAGCAGGCGGGTCGCACTTTCCTGTGCCTGCGGAGGTCTCAACAACATGGCGACGGCCTATAATCCCGCCACACACACGCCCGATGATGCTGCTACGGGCGGAACGTTCCGGTCTGCACAAGGCTCCGTCCATGAAGTCGTCCCCCAAGCAACCTGCCTCGCCCCAGAACCCGGCGCTCAGCCCCAGCCACCTGGATTTCCCGGTGGTGGGCATCGGTGCATCGGCAGGCGGCCTGGAAGCGATCTGTACGCTGTTCCGGCAAATGCCCAGCGACTGCGGCATGGCCTTCGTCGTGGTCCTGCACCTGTCCCCCGACCACCAGAGCGTCGCCGACCGCATCATCCAGGAGACCACGCAAATGCCGGTGCGTCAGGTGACCGAGCCGGTGCCCATCGAGCGCAACCACATCTACGTGATTTCACCGGCCAATCGCCTGTCCACCAACGATGGCTACCTGCGCGTGACCCCGGCCAACCGGCGCCGTGGCGACCACGTGGCCATCGACCTGTTCTTCCGTGACCTGGCTGATGTGCACAAGGACCACGCCTTCTGCGTGGTGTTGTCCGGTACCGGTGCCGACGGCGCCGTGGGCCTTTCGCGGATCAAGGAGCAAGGCGGCGTGACCCTGGCGCAAAACCCGGACGACGCCCAGTACGACAGCATGCCCCGCGCCGCCATCGAGACCGGCATGGTCGACCTGGTGCTGCCGGCGGCAGAAATGCCGCAGAAGCTGCTGGAGCTTTGGCGCAATGCGCGCCAGATCCGGCTCCCGGAAATCGAGGACGACACCCTGCCACCGGCCTTGGGCACCCGTGCCGGCGATGCCCAGGCCAGCGAGCCGATGCTCGAGGAGATCCTGCTGCAATTGCGCAGCAATACCGGCCACGACTTCCAGCACTACAAGCGCGCCACGGTGCTGCGGCGCATCGAGCGCCGCCTGCATGTGACCGGCCAGGCAGACCTGGCGGCCTACCTGCATTACCTGGAACAGCACCCCGCGGAATCCCGGGCGTTGCTGGCCGACATGCTGATTGGCGTGACCAATTTCTTCCGCGACCGCGAAGCGTTCGAAGCACTGGAGCGCCATGTGTTGCCACAGCTGGTCTGCGAACGCGACCCGGCCGAGGGCGCCGACGAGATACGCGTGTGGTCGGCCGGCTGCTCCACCGGCGAAGAGGCGTACAGCCTGGCCATGCTGGTTTGCGAGCAGCTGGCACTGGAGCAGCGCTCGCACAAGGTACAGGTGTTCGCCACCGACCTGGACGAACGCGCCATCGGTATCGCGCGCAGTGGTTCCTACCCCGAAGCGATCGTCACCGACGTGCCGCCCAGCCGGCTGCGCCAGTTCTTCCTCAAGGAAGACCAGCATTACCGGGTGCGCAAAGAAGTTCGCGAGAAGGTGCTGTTCGCCCGGCATAACCTGCTGTCGGACCCACCGTTCTCGCAGATCGACCTGATTGTCTGCCGCAACCTGCTTATCTACCTGGACCGCGAAGTGCAGCGTGACATCCTGCAGATGTTCCACTTCGCCCTGCGCCCGGGTGGCTACCTGTTCCTCGGTTCGTCCGAGTCGGCCGACATGGCCAGTGAACTGTTCGCCCCGGTGGACAAGCGCAATCGCATTTTCCGCGCACTCGATGCCAGCAATACCGGCCGCCGTTCCGGCCGTCAGCTGGCCGGCACATCTGCCGCCAGCATGCCCCTGGAAACGCTGGCCAAGGCCAAGCCGGGGCGCAAGCCATCGTTCGCCGACCTGCACTACCGCGCCCTGGCGCGCCGCATGCCGCCCAGCCTGATCGTCGATATCGACGGCAATATCCTGCACATGAGTGAAGGCGTGGGGCGTTTCCTGCAAGTGGCCGGTGGCGAACCGAGCCGCAGCCTGCTCAACCTGGTGCTGCCGCCCCTGCGCCTGGCCCTGCGCAGCACCTTGTTCCAGGCGCGTCAGGGGACCGAGGCGGTGACTTCGCGCCCTGTCGACCTGGCGGAAACCATGGGCAAACTGCAGGTGGAGATCACCGTGCAGCCGTACAAGGACGACCTCAGCGCCAGCGATTGCCTGCTGGTGGTATTCGAGGAACGCGCGCCCGACCCGTCCCTGCCGTTGCCCGGCGTCATCCGCCAGACCGACAGCATGGTGCTGCAAAACCTCGAACGCGAACTGCAGCGCACTCGCCTGCAACTGCAGGAAACCATCGAGCAGTCAGAGGTCTCCAGCGAGGAGCTGACGGCTTCCAACGAAGAGATGCAGGCCATCAACGAGGAGTTGCGTTCGGCCAGCGAAGAACTGGAAACCAGCAAGGAAGAGCTGCAGTCGATCAACGAGGAACTGCTCACGGTCAACTACGAGTTGAAGAACAAAGTCGAGGAAACCGACAAGGTCAACGACTACCTCAGCAACCTGATCGCCTGCACCGAGATCGCCACGGTGTTCGTCGACCGCAACCTGCATATCCGCTGGTTCACCCCGCGCGCCACCGACCTGTTCAACATGTTGCCGGTCGATACCGGCCGTTCCCTGCTCGACATCACCCACCGCCTGGATTACCCGGCGCTGGCCGACGATGCCCGCGCCGTGGCCCAGGGCGAGGCCATCATCGAGCGTGAAATCGGCGGCCAGGGCGATCACTGGTACCTGGCGCGCCTGCTGCCCTACCGCTCCAGCGAGCAGAAAATCGACGGCACGGTGCTGACCTTCATCGACATCAGCAGCAGCCATGCCGCCGAAGAGCGCGTGCGCCTGGGCGAAGAGCGCCTGAGCAAGCAACTGGCCGAGTCGCAGAGCACCAGCCACATGAAGGACGAGTTCTTCGCCGTCATGTCCCATGAACTCAAGCACCCGCTCAACCTGATACAGCTCAATGCCGAAATCCTGCGCCGCCTGCCATCGCTACGGAACATCAGTGCAGCGAGCAAGGCCGTCGGTACCATCTGCGATGCGGTAACCAGCCAGGCGCGGATCATCGACGACCTGCTGGATGTGGCGCGCATTCGCACCGGCAAGCTTAAGCTCAAGACCGAACCTGTGGATCTGCTCGCCCTCCTGCAGGGCATCCACGGTGTGGTGGTGAGCGAGCAACACCCCTGCCCGGTTCGCCTGGAGCTGCCCGCCGACACTCTGCCGGTGATGATCGAAGGTGACGTTACCCGCCTGGAGCAGATCATCTGGAACCTGCTCAACAACGCGCTGAAGTTCAGCCCGGCGGGCAATGAGATACGCCTGGTGCTGAGCCACGACGAGGACCACGCCCGCCTGCAGGTGATCGACCATGGAGTGGGCCTGAGCCACGACAGCCTCGAGCATATCTTCGACCTGTTCAGCCAGGCTACGTCGCAACAGGCCAGCCACAGCCGCGAAGGCCTGGGCATCGGCCTGTCGCTGGTAAGGCAACTGGTCGAGGCACATGGCGGTACCGTCCGCGCCACATCAGCGGGGCTTGGCCTGGGCTGCACCTTCACGGTCACCCTGCCCCTTTGCGAAACGCAGCCCCAGCAGCGTACGCAGGGCTCGGAGCCGCCGAGCGAGGGCCGTCTGAACGGAATTCGCGTATTGCTGGTGGATGACTCCGTAGAGGTGCTGGCGGTAATGCAGGAGCTGCTGGAAATGGAGAGCGCCACTGTCAATGCCTTCAGCAAGCCGCGTGAGGCCCTGGACGCCGCTGCGGGTGAGGAATACGACATCATCCTGTCCGATATCGGCATGCCGGTGATGGACGGCCATGCGTTGATCAAGGCCCTGCGTGGCTACGTGCACCTGCGCCATACCCCGGCCATCGCCCTGACCGGTTATGGCGCCAGCGCCGACCAGTACAAGTCGCGCCAGTCGGGCTTCGACCGGCACCTGAGCAAGCCGGTGGGCTATGACGAGCTGGTGGAGGCCATCGAGGCGCTGAGCGGCTCGGTGCCTTACTGACCGTTGGTCGCTTTAAACGCAACGTTCATTGCTGCCGGGGGCCGAATCTACATGGAATGAGGGATTCGCCCAGGAGCCTGAATGAAGCCAGTCAAGCATCGCGCCACCATCATCTGCCGGCATGGCAAACAAACCCATAAATGGTTGTGGGTGAGAAAGCCCAACGCCGCCTGGACCCTGCCCGGCGGCAAGATAGAGCCCGGCGAGACGCCGGTGCAGGCAGCGGAGCGTGAATTGCTTGAGGAAACCGGGTTGCAGGCAGAATCGCTGACCCTCTTGATGCGTCATGAAACGGCAGAGCGCATGCATTATGTGTTCGAGGCGGAGTTCGCCGACGCCCCGCATCCCAAGGCGCAGCATGAAATTGTCGATTGCCGGTTCGCTCACCCGGACCAGGTGCCCATGCTCAAGGACGAGATCAAGCTGCTGATCCGCTCTTTGCTGGCCTGTGACCGGGCTACGGCGGCGTCAGTGAGGTAGACCTTCTACACCTGTGCCGGCCCTTTCGCGGGCTTGCCCGCTCCCACAGGTTCGGTGGAATGCCTGTGGGAGCGGGCATGCCCGCGAAGAGGCCGGCACAGGAATCCGCTAGGCATGCACGCTCCACTGACACGCCTCCACCTCGATCGGCATTTCGTCTATGGCATGGATCATCCCGTTCGCCAATGCCTCCCGTGGCCCGAGTATCCGCGGGTAGGCCATCAGATACCGCGGTACATCCAGCACCTCGTCCGCCCCTTCAGTCCGCTCGGCGACGATCTGTGCATACAGCCGCAGGTCATAGTCCAGGCTCATCGCGTACTCGGCCATGCGTGAGTGGTCGACCGAGCCATGCAAGGTCCAGTGGAACGGATGGAACAGGAACTTGCTGTAACTGCATGCCGTGCGTCGATCCCCGGCCAGGAACAGGATGTTGCCCATGGATTCCACCGTGCCGAGGTTGTGGGTATGCACCTCGACCGGTAACGCCCGCAGGAAGTTGTACAAGGTAAACCCGTAGCTGCACTCGCCGCCCATGGTGGCGATGTTCAGTTGCAGGACTTCGGCCCCCTGCTGCAACGCCCGCGAACAGGTGTTGATCAGGTTGCCGCAGGTGGATGAATTGATAGGCCCGGTGAAGTGGACGATATGTCTGGCCATGCTTGCCTCCAGGGTTGGCAGGTCATTCCTTGGGTTTCTGCGCATCATCACCCTGCCCGGCCATCTGCCGGTACTGCTTGCGCAGGGCATGCAGCTCGGCCGGGTCCATGTCTTCAAGGTCCAGCAGCGCCTTGTGCGCCTGTTGGGTGGTGCGCAACAGCTCATCGATCTTGATGTGCAGTTCGTCGTTGTCGCGGTTCTGGGTGTTCTGGATCAGGAACACCATGAGGAAGGTGATGATGGTGGTCGAGGTGTTGATCACCAGTTGCCAGGTGTCGTTGAAGCCGAACAACGGCCCGGTCACCGCCCAGATCAGGATCAGCAGGCAGGCGATGCCAAAAGTCAGCGGGCGGCCGGCCCAATTGGCCAGCCATTGGGCGAAACGGTCGAATTTCATCCTGGCGCCCTTCCTCGTAGCAGGTATGCGGTGGAAACGTCGCGGGCCGCAAAGTTCCACGCGGCATCAGCCTTTTCCGTTGGTCAACCGTGCTGAACCCTGGCCGCTGTTGACCGGTCGCACTTTCAGAGTGACCGAACAAGGACCCGGCAATGAGGAAGGCAGCGTGAGCGATATCCGCATCGGCATCTCCGGCTGGCGCTACGGCCCGTGGCGCAAGGATTTCTACCCGAAGGGCCTGCCCCAGGACAACGAACTGGCGTTCGCTTCGCGAGCGGTCAACAGCATTGAAATCAACGGCTCGTTCTACAGCCTGCAAACACCCGAACGCTACCAGGGCTGGCACGACGAAACGCCGCCTGGGTTCGTGTTCGCGGTAAAAGCCCCGCGTTACATCACCCATGTACGGCGGCTCAAGGACATCGAAGAGGCCGTGGCCAATTTCTTCGCCTCCGGGCCGCTGCTGCTCGGCAAGAAGCTGGGCCCGTTCCTGTGGCAGTTTCCGCCGAACATGAAGTTCGACGAGGCCCGCTTCGCCCGTTTTCTCGAACTGCTGCCGCACAGCCGCAAGGATGCCCGCGAATGCGCACAGGGGTGTGCACCGCGCCTGAAGGACAACGGCAGCACCGATATCGAGGGCAACGCACGGCTGCGCCACGCGGTGGAAATCCGCAACGAAAGCTTTTTGTGCGAAGCCTTCATCAAGCTGCTGCGCAAGCACCGTGTTGCGCTGGTAGTGGCCGACAGTGCCGGAAAATGGCCCTATGTCGAGGACCTTACCGCCGACTTCGTGTACATGCGCCTGCATGGCGATGTCGAACTGTACAGCAGTGGTTACACCGCCCAGGCGCTGCGGCGCTGGAAGCAGCGCATCCAGCACTGGAGCCAGGGCCGCCAGGCCGACGATGCCCAGCTGGTGGTGCCAGGGCCGCCACCGCGGCGCGCCACCCGTGACGTCTACTGCTATTTCGACAACGACCAGAAAGTCCATGCGCCTTATGACGCCCGGCGCCTGTTGCAGAAGCTGTCGCTGGACCATGAGCTGATGACCGAGCCTGGCGTGGTGCCGGAGGTGACCCTGTGAACAGGACCCTGCCTGCCCCGCACTGCATCATCGACAAGATCACCGCCGTGCGTCGGCTGAATGTACTGACGTTGAACGTGCACAAGGGCTTCACCTTCTTCAACCGGCGCTTCATCCTGCCCGAGTTGCGCGAAGCCGTGCGCGCCACCGGCGCCGACCTGGTGTTCCTGCAGGAAGTGCACGGCAGCCACCAGCAGCATGCCCTGCGCCACCCGGCCTGGCCGGATACGCCACAGTACGAGTTCCTGGCCGACAGCATGTGGCCGCAGTTCGCCTACGGCCGCAATGCCGTATACCCCCATGGCGACCACGGCAACGCGCTGCTGTCGAAATTCCCCATCAGCCGCTTCGACAACCTGGACGTCTCGGTGCAGGGCAACGAGCAGCGCGGCCTGTTGCATTGCCAGCTGGAAGTGCCTGGCCATGACCAGGTGCATGCGGTGTGCGTGCACCTGGGCTTGCGCGAGGCCCACCGGCAACGCCAGGTGAAGCTGCTGCTGGACCTGCTAAACAGCCTGCCGCCCAAGGCCCCGGTGATCGTTGCCGGCGATTTCAACGATTGGCGGCTGAAGGCCGACGCGGTGCTGTGCGAACACCTGGTGGAAGCGTTCGGCGAGCATTTCGGCACCCCGGCACGCAGTTTCCCGGCGCGCCTGCCGTTGTTGCGCCTGGACCGCATCTACCTGCGCAACGCCATGCCCGGCACGGCCCAGGTGCTGTCCAAGTACCCGTGGTCGCACCTTTCCGACCACGCCCCTCTGGCTTCGGAGATCAAACTGTGAACCGACCCTGGGTAGACGGCAACAGCGTGCAGTTGCTGATCAATGGCGAGCAATACTACCCCCGCGTGTTCGAGGCCATGAGCCAGGCACGGGAGGAAATCCTGCTGGAGACCTTCATCATCTTCGATGACAAGGTTGGCCAGCAATTGCAGCAGGTGCTGATCGATGCCGCCCGCCGCGGCGTGCGTGTCGAAGTGGCCGTGGATGGGTACGGCACGGCCGACCTGCCCGACTCTTTCATTGCGGCCATGACCGATGCCGGAGTCAGTTTCCACGCCTTCGACCCGCAGCCGCGGCTGGTGGGCATGCGCACCAACCTGTTCCGGCGCCTGCACCGCAAGATCGTGGTGGTCGATGGCGAGCGGGCCTTCATTGGTGGCATCAACTACAGCGCCGACCATTTGGGCGACTTTGGCCCCATGGCCAAGCAGGACTATGCCGTGGAGGTCGTCGGCCCGGTGGTGGCACAGGTTCATGCCGCCAGCAAGCGCCTGATGTCACCGGTGCTGCAGCCGCCCAGCGCGGTAAGGCCATTGACCGAGCCTGCCGGTACCTGCACCGCCGTGCTGGTCGAGCGCGACAACAAGGTGCGCAGCACCGATATCGAGGCCCACTACCTGCAGGCGTTTCGCAGTGCCCGGCGGCGCATCGTGGTGGCCAATGCGTATTTCTTCCCGGGCTACCGGCTGATGCGTGAATTGCGCAATGCGTCCCGGCGCGGCGTGGAGGTTCGGCTGATCCTGCAGGGCCAGCCAGACATGCGCTGGGTACGGGCGCTGTCGCGACTGCTGTACAACTACCTGCTGCGCGACGGCGTGGCCATTCACGAGTATTGCCAACGGCCGCTGCACGGCAAGGTGGCGCTGGTGGATGATGAGTGGGCCACGGTCGGCTCCAGCAACCTGGACCCGCTCAGCCTGTCGTTCAACCTTGAAGCCAACCTGTTCATCCGTGACCGCGCCTTCAACCAGCAGCTCAACCAGCACCTGCAGGCGCTGGCCCGCGAACAATGCAAGCCGGTCACCCTGGAACGCATGGTTCGCGGCTACTGGTGGCGGGCACCGCTGATTTTCGTGTGTTTCCACGTGATCCGCCATTTCCCGCGGATTGCCGGTTGGTTCCCGGCGCACCGCCAGCACCTGCGCTCGGTGCAGCCGGAGGCCGAGGCACAGGTTGACTATCACGAGGGCAAGACCTGATGGCGCGAAAACACTGGCAATCCTGGGGCAAGCGGCTGTTCACCCTGGCATTCCTGATCCTGATCCCTGCGCTGCTGTACCTGCTGGCGCGCAACCTGGACTGGAACGAAGTGCGCCAGTCGTTGCTGGCCTACAAGCCTGGCACCTTGGCCATCGGCCTGGTGCTGGCCGGGTGCAGCTACCTGACGTTCGCCAGCTACGACCTGCTGGCCCGGGCCTACACCGGCCACCACCTGCCGGCCCGCCAGGTGTTGCCAGTGGCCTTCGTGTGCTATGCCTTCAACCTCAATTTCACCACCTGGGTGGGTGGCGTTGCCTTGCGCTACCGGCTGTACAGCCGCCTGGGCCTGGACACGCCAACCATCACGCGCATCCTCACCTTGGGCCTGCTGACCAACTGGATGGGCTACATGCTGCTGGCTGGCACGGTGTTCGCCTTGCGCCTGGTCGAGCTGCCCACCAACTGGGCGGTCGGCGCCAGCGGCCTGCAACTGATCGGCCTGGTATTGCTGGCGATTGCCGCAGGCTACCTGCTGGCCTGTGGTTTCGCCAAAAAGCGCACCTGGCGCTGGCGTGACCATGAGGTAACGCTGCCGTCGCTGCGCCTGGCGCTGTGCCAGGTGGTACTGGGTGCCAGCAACTGGGCGCTGATGGCACTGCTGATCTTCTGGTTGCTGCCTGGCGAAGCCTTCTACCCGTCGATACTAGGCATCCTGCTGATCAGTTGCGTGGCTGGTGTGGTCGCGCATATCCCGGCCGGGCTGGGTGTGCTGGAAACGGTGTTCCTGGCCCTGCTGCATGGGCAGCTTGCCCAAGGCACACTGGTGGCGGCCCTGCTGGGTTACCGCACGCTGTACTACCTGGTGCCGCTGTTGCTGGCGGTGCTGACCTACCTGATCCTGGAGAAACGCGCCAAGGCCATGCGCCGGCGCGACAAGCCTGCCTAGACCTATCGAGGGCCACTGGCCCGGGAGGTGGCAAATGCGTGGCGCTGTCTTGAAGCCGATGTTGATACTGATGGTGGCGAGCCTGGTCAGCGGCCAGGCCCTGGCCGAAGCCTGCAATGTGCTCACCCGCTCCTCCAGCGAGGCGGTAACGCCGGTGGAGCGGCACAGCTGCTACAGCTACAGCAACCTGCCCGCCGAAGCGATCAACTGGTCATGCAGCAACGAGAGCAAGGACATGCTCAACAGCGAAAAGCACAAGGTCGCGCGTTGTGCGGATGGCAGCGTCGGCAGTTGCATCGCGCCGTTGACCCAGGAGGCATTGGCCAACCCTAAGGCAGCTGGCGGTGACAAGCCGGCGTTGCCCAAGGATGCGCGGGTGATCACCTACTACTACGACACCCCCAGCCTGGGCCAGGCCCGCACCGATTGCGAGCGTAGCAACGGCATCTGGCAGACTCACTGAACCAACTGTATTGCCTGCTCGGGCCCTATCGCCGGCAAGCCAGCTCCCACAGGGATAGCACAGCCTGAGGTCAATGCGGTCGGCCTGCTCTGGCCCTATCGCCGGCAAGCCGGCTCCCACAGGGACAGCACAGCCCTTGAGGTCAATGCGGTCGGTGTGGGAGCTGGCTTGCCGGCGATAGGGCCAGAACAGGCATCCACGGCAGTTGCATCAAATAATGATGTCCTGGCCGGGAGGCCCCTCAGGCTTCAGGGTGAAATCGGGTCACTCGCCGGGAAGGTCTCGTCTAGCGCATTGTCCACCGCGCTTTCCCCGGTCTTTTCACCACAGTGGCAATCAGGCATCCGGCACGGCTCGCCATTGCGATGCCCGCTGGCACAGGCCTCGCAGCAATACACCTTGCCTTCGAGCTGCAAGGCATTGGCATCCACGGTGCAGGAACAATGCGCACAGGCACAACGTACCTCGTTCATGGCTTGCTCTCCTCGTCATCGATCACATCATCGGCCCAGGGCTCTCCATCCAGCGGCGCGGAGCGGGCCAGTTCGGCTTCGTCCAGGCCTATGCCGCCGCCAATCTCGTTGGCCTCTACCCGCCTCAGGGTCTTGTCTGCAGGGCCGCCGCTGCCACCGGGTTCGTGCGGGTCACGGGCGCCGGTTTCATCCAGCAAGGTGTCCGGGCTCAGGTCGTCGTAAGTGACGTTGTCCTCGTGCAGGCTGTCGCTCAACGCCTCGCCGCCGGTCATGCCGCTTTCGGCCACGCGCCGCGGCGGGAACTCGCGGGCCACGTCCGCGGCCGGTCGCTCGTCACCCACACGCCCCTCGCGTTCATCCAGGCGCTCGTCGAAGTCCAGTTCATGCACGCTGCCCATGCGGTCTTCGGTGTCGTCGATTTCAGTGGGGGTATACGGCTTCGGTTCATCTGCTCGGGCCATGTGCGTTCTCCGTCAGGTGGCTTCATTCGGTCGACTGCACGAGCTGCTGGAAGATTCAGAGTTTTTTTGAACTACCGCCCGGGCCGCTGCCTCCCAGATTAGAGACTGCGAACCGCCCGGAGCCCGCCATGGCCAAGCCCCTGCAGGAATATGCGCGCAAGCGCGACTTCAATGCCACGCCCGAGCCCAGCGGCAAGCGCAGCCGTGGCAAGCGGGCCCACGCGCTGCAGTTCTGCATCCAGAAGCACGATGCCAGCCACCTGCACTACGACTTCCGCCTGGAGCTCGATGGCACGCTGAAAAGCTGGGCCATCCCCAAAGGGCCGTCGCTGGACCCCAAGGTGCGCCGCCTGGCCGTGCACGTGGAGGACCACCCGCTGGACTACGCCGACTTCGAAGGCCATATCCCCGAAGGCCATTACGGCGCGGGCGACGTGATCGTGTGGGACCGGGGCATCTGGGAGCCCGAAGGCGATGCGCGTGAGGCCTATGCCAAGGGCAAGCTGCGTTTTCGCCTGCAAGGCGAAAAGCTCGGCGGTGTATGGAACCTGTTCCGCACCCACCTGGCCGGCAAGAAGGAACAGTGGATGCTGGTCAAGTCGCACGACAGCCAGGCGCGCAGCGAAGCCGACTACAGCATCGTCGACGCCCAGCCCGACAGCGTGCTCAGCGACCGCACGCTGGTGCCGCGCAAGCCGGCAGCAAAAAAGGCCGCCGCGCCACGTCGCAAAACCGCCAGCAAAGGCCGGAAGGTGCCGTTGCCGGCACAGCTGCAGCCACAACTGGCGACCTTGGTCGACTCCCCGCCCAGTGGCGACTGGCGCTACGAGGTCAAGTTCGACGGTTACCGCATCCTTGCCCGCATCGACGGTGATGACGTGCGCCTGTTCACCCGCAATGGCCATGACTGGAGCGGCAAGATGCCCAGGCAGGTTGCTGCCTTGCGTGCGCTGGGCCTCGATTCGGCCTGGCTCGATGGCGAGGTGGTGGTGGCTGGCGAAGACGGCACGGCGGACTTCCAGGCGCTGCAGAACGCTTTCGACACCGAGCATGACGAGCACATCACCTATTACCTGTTCGACCTGCCCTTCCTGGGCGGCCAGGACCTGCGTCAGTTACCGCTGCAGGACCGGCGCAACACCTTGCAGCAGTTGCTGGAACACAACGAATCGGACGTACTCAAGTACTCCGCCGACTTTGACCAGCCCGTCGAATCCCTGCTCGACAGCGCCTGCCGGCTGCAACTTGAAGGCCTGATAGGCAAGCGCGTCGACAGCCCCTACAGTGGCCGCCGCAGCCCCGACTGGATCAAGCTCAAGTGCAAGCAGCGCCAGGAGTTCGTGATCGTCGGCTACACCGACCCCAAAGGCAGCCGCAGCGGTTTCGGCGCCCTGCTGCTGGCCTTGCACGACAACGACAGCGGCGAGTTGCGCTATGCCGGCAAGGTCGGCACCGGCTTCAGTGCAACCACGCTTGCCAGCATCCATGCCCGGCTGAAACCGTTGGAAATCGCCAGGCCGGCCCTGCCCAGCCCGCCCACCGGGGCCGAAGCCCGGGGCGTGCACTGGCTGAAACCGCAACTGCTGGCCGAAGTCGCCTACGCCCAGATGACCCGTGACGGCATCGTGCGCCACTCGGTGTTTCACGGCCTGCGTGATGACAAACCGGCTACCGCCATCGACCTGGAGCGCAGCATGCCCGCCAAGACCCTGCCCAAGCGCAAGCAGGCCAAGGCCCCCGAGGCCTTGGGCGAGCTGCGCCTGACCCACCCCGAGCGAGTGGTCGACGCCACCAGCGGCGTTACCAAGCGCGAGGTCGCCGAGTACTACGCCGCTGTCAGCCAATGGATACTGCCCCAACTCAAGAATCGCCCGGTGGCGCTGGTACGTGCACCGGACGGCCTGGCCGGGGAACTGTTTTTCCAGAAAAACGCCGGCCAGTTGCATCTGCCCAACGTGCTCAGCTATGACAAGGCCGAGGCCGGCCAGGCGGCCATGGTCGTCAACCGCGCCGACACCTTGCTGGGTGCCGTGCAAATGAACATGATCGAGCTGCACACCTGGAACGCCACCGACAAGGACTTCGACAAGCCCGACCGCTTCGTCCTCGACCTCGACCCGGACCCGGCGCTGCCGTGGAAGGCCATGCTCGAAGCCACTCAACTGGCCCTGACGCTGCTGGATGAACTGGGCTTGAAGGTGTTTCTCAAGACCAGTGGCGGCAAAGGCATGCACGTGGTCGTGCCCCTGACCCGGCGGGCCAGCTGGGATGAAGTCAAGGCGTTCAGCCACGGCATCGTCGATTACCTGGCCAGGCTGTTCCCCGACAGGCTCAGTGCCGTGTCCGGGCCCAAGAATCGCATCGGGCGCATCTTCATCGACTACCTGCGCAACGGCAAGGGCGCGACCACCGCCTGCGCCTATACCCTGCGCGCCCGCGAAGGCCTGCCGGTATCCGTGCCAATCTGGCGCGAGGAACTGCCGCAACTCAAGGGCGCCAACCAGTGGAACATCGGCAACGTGCTTGAACGCCTGGGCGAGGTGGACGACCCCTGGGCGGAGTATGGCAAGACAAGGCAATCGATCACCGTGGGCATGCGCAAGCAGCTGGGGCTGGCCTGATGACGGCTTGCCTCCAGCGCTACGCCCGCAGTGCCTCACCAAGGAGCCGAGCCCATGAGCATCGTCCAGGATTTTGACCTGACCAACCTCGATCGCCTGCTGCGAGCTTTCAGCGAGCGGCAGCAACCGCTCAACCTGGATACCCAGTTACCGCAGCTGATTCAGGCACTGCAAGCCGACCACCTCGACCTGCTGCCCCTGCCCGGCCAGGGCAATACGCTACGGCGCTGGCAAACCCTGGCCCGGGTGGCAGGCTGCGACCTGGCCTTGGCCAAGCTGTACGAGGGCCACACCGACGCGTTGGCGATCCTTGCCGAATGCGCTGCGGCACACCACGCTGCCGAGGGTATATGGGGCGTGTGGGCCGCCGAACCGCCGGATGCCCGCGCCTGCATCGTCGCCCGTGATGGCGACCAGGTCCGCCTGGAGGGTCGCAAGGCCTGGTGTTCAGGCGCACTGCAGATCGACCGGGCGCTGATCACGGCCTGGGACCAGCACGACCAGCCCCAGCTGGTGGCCATCGAACTGTCCCATCCCAGCCAGGGCCTTGCCATAGACCGTTGGCAGGCCATCGGCATGGCCACCACCGCCAGTGTCGAAGTCGAATTCAACCACACCCCTGGCATCGCCATCGGCCGCCCTGGGCAATACCTGTCACGCCCCGGGTTCTGGCACGGCGGCGCTGGCATTGCGGCCTGCTGGTACGGCGCCGCCGAAGCCCTGGCAGACTACCTGCGCGAACACTGCCGCAACCCCCGCCCCGACCCACATGCCGATGCTCACCTGGGCGCGGTCGATGCAGCCTTGTACGGCGCCAGGGCGGCACTGCGCGAATGCGCGGCGTGGATCGACCGCCAGCCAGGCGCGGACGCCAGCTTCGAAGTACGCCGCACCCGCGCCCAGGTGGAACAGGCCGTGGAGCAGGTGATCCACCACGTTGGCCGGGCGCTGGGCGCCACGCCTTTCTGCCGCGACAACCACTTTGCCCGGCTGAGCGCCGACTTGCCGGTGTTCCTGCGCCAGAGCCATGCCGAGCGCGACCTGGCGGCGCTCGGCGAGCAGTTGGCACAACGGCCGGCGGGAGTCTGGCAGCTATGAGGCAGAACCTGATCCAGGCGAACAGCGGTACGCCGTGGGCGGCCTGGCAGCAGGGCGCGCACCTGGCCAGGGCCACCTGGATCACCCCGCAGCAGCTGTGCCCGCCAGGCCGCCGCCTGGTACTGCTGGCTCCGCACCCCGATGATGAAATTCTCATGGCCGGCGGGCTGCTGGCGGGCTTTCATGGCCGGGAAGACGACCTTGTGCTGATCTCCGCCACCGATGGTGAAGCCAGCCACCCCGGCTCTACCCACTGGAGCGAACACCGCCTGCGCCGGCAAAGGCCGCTGGAAAGCCGCCATGCGCTGCAACAGCTTGACCTCGACCTCGGCCGCCTGGACTGGCGGCGGCTCCACCTCAAAGACGGCGCGTTGCCACGTGACGAGGCGTTTCTGCTCAACCACCTGAGCCAGTTGCTCAGGCCTGACGACCTGCTGATGGCCACCTGGAGCGGCGATGGCCACTGTGACCACGAGGCAGTGGGCCGGGCCGCGGCGCAGGCGGCCCGGATGCGCAAGGTGCAATGCCTGGAGGTACCCGTGTGGGCCTGGCACTGGGCGCAACCGGACGACCCGCGCCTGCCTTGGCCGCGGGCCCACCGCATTCAGCTGGACGAGGCCAGCCTGGCCCGCAAGCGCAAGGCCCTGGCCGCCCATGTCAGCCAGCTGGAGCCGGATGGCCAGCGCCCGCCCGTACTGCCGCCGAACTTGCTGGATTGTCTGCTGCAACCTTTCGAACTGGTGTTCCTGTAAATGGAGTTGTCATGAGCCTCGACCCACAGTATTTCGCCGACCTGTACGCCACCAGTGAAGACCCTTGGGCCTTTCGCACCCGCTGGTACGAAAAGCGCAAGCGCGAACTGGTCATGGCCAGCCTGCCGCGCCAGTGCTACCAGCGCGTGTTCGAGCCGGCTTGCGCCAATGGCGAGCTCAGCGCCTTGCTGGCCGAGCGTTGTGCCAACCTGTTGTGCCAGGACCTGGACCCTACTGCGGTAGCGCTGGCCGGTGAACGCTTGGCTGGACTGAGCAATGTCTCGGTGGAACTGGCGCGGCTGCCGTCGGACTGGCCGCATGGGCATTTCGACCTGATCGTGCTGAGCGAAGTGGGTTACTACCTCGACCCGACCGACTGGTTGCAGGTGATCGAACAGTCGGTGGCCAGCCTGACCTACGACGGTGGGCTGGTGGCCTGCCACTGGAAGCATCCCATCGCCGGTTGCCCGCAGGACGGGCGTGAAGTGCACCGCATGCTGGCCCGGCACCTTCCGCTGTATCTGCAGTTCCAGCATGACGAGGCGGACTTCGTGCTGGAGTACTGGGCCTCTCAGCCCAGCGTGGTCGACCTCGACGAGACCTGCCCATGATTGCCGTGGTGATCCCGGCCCACAACGAGGCCCGGCGCCTTGGGCGCTGCCTGCGGGCAGTACTGGCTGCCGCCCTGCAGGCGCAGCAGGCGGGGCACCAGGTGGAGGTGCTGGTGGTGCTGGACCGCTGCAGCGATGGCAGCGCTGCCGTGGCAAGGCGTTTCGGTGTACAGGTGCTGACGGTGGATGCCGGCAACGTCGGTATGGCCCGCCGGGTGGGCGCGGCATACATGGTCGAGCGCGGCGCGCAGTGGCTGGCCTGCACCGATGCCGACAGCCGGGTGCCAGCGCACTGGCTGCTGTCGCAACTGGCCTGCGGTGCCGAGGTGGTGTGCGGCACGGTGCATGTCGAGTACTGGCAACCCTGGCAGACAGCGGCCTTGCGCAAGCTGTACCACAGCCGTTACCAGGCACGTGAGGGGCATCGGCATGTGCATGGGGCCAATCTGGGTGTGTGTGCCGACGCCTATGATCGAGTGGGCGGCTTCCAGCCCCTGGCGGCACATGAGGATGTGCAACTGGTCAACGACCTGCAGGCCAGTGGTGCGCAGATCGTATGGACCGCCAGGCATAGCGTGGCCACCAGCAGTCGGCGCGACAGCCGTGCCCGCGAAGGGTTTGGTGATTATCTGGCGGGGTTGCAGACACTGGTCTGATGCTGGCTCGCAAGCGGCGCGTACCCTGTGGCAACTGTCTTGCTCAAATTCTAAAAGTTGGCGCGATCCCTGTGGGAGCGGCCTTGTGTCGCGAAAGGGCTGCAAAGCAGCCCCAGCAATTTCAACTGTTGCGCATCAATCCTGGGGCCGCGTTGCGGCCCTTTCGCGACACAAGGCCGCTCCCACAGGGGGCCGCGTTATGTACAGTTCCATGCGAGCTGGCTTGCGGTGACGATTCCTTTCACGACGCCTTGCGTGTCTTCTTCGCCGGCTTCTTGCCACCGAGGCTGCGCTTGAGCAGTTCGGTGAGGTCGAGGATGTCGGCGCTTTTCCCCGCTTCCGTCGCCTCGCCCTTCTCCACAGTCTCGATCTTGCCCTTGCTGGCCTTCTCTTCCACCAGGTCCATGATGGTCTGGCGGAAGGCATCGTGGTAATCCGCGGGCTTCCAGGGCCCGCTCATGTCTTCCACCAACCGCTTGGCCATGTCCAGTTCGCGCTTGTCCACCTTGGCCTCGGTGACGCTGCTGTCCAGTTCCAGCGTTTCCAGCCCGCGCACTTCTTCGGGCCAGCGCAGGGTGATCATCACCAGCGCATCATCCAGCGGCCGCAACAGCGCCAGGTGCTGGCGGGTGTGCAGCACCACCGTGGCCAGCGCCACCTTGCCGGTTTTTGCCAGGGTTTCGCGCAGCAAGGCGTACACCTTGCCGCCACGGCGGTCGGGGGTAAGGTAGTACGGCGTGTCGAAGTGCTGCAGCGGGATCTCGCCAGCCTCCACGAAGGAAAAGATATCGATCGTCTGGGTCGCCTCGGGCCGGGCCTTGCGGATTTCCTCCTCGCTGATCACCACGTAGCGGCCCTTCTCGAACTCGACGCCCTTGACGATGTTGTTCTTGTCGATTTCCTTGCCGGTAACCTTGTTCACCCGCTTGTAGCCGACCGGTTCCATGCTGCGCTTGTCGAGCCAGTCGAAATCGACCCGCTCGGTGCGCACCGCGGTGTTGAGGGCCACGGGGATGTGCACGAGGCCGAAACTGATGGCGCCTTTCCAGATTGCCCTAGCCATGGAGGTGCTCCCAGGTTGCCTGCCAATACCTGAATCGACTGCAACGGGCGGCGAAGGTTTAGCCGCCCCGCCCTACGGCAGCGGGTTGCCGCCGGTCACGCCGAACACCTCGCCGGTGATGTAGCTGGACTCCTGGCTGGCCAGCAACACATACACCGGCGCACATTCGGCGGGCTGCCCCGGTCGCTTCATCGGTGTATGCGCGCCGAAGTCGGGGATTTTCTCCGGTGGTTGGCCACCGCTGGGCTGCAGCACGGTCCAGATAGGCCCGGGGGCCACGGCGTTGACCCGGATACCGCGCTCGATCACCTGCTTGGCCAAGGCCTTGGTGAAGGCAACGATCGCGGCCTTGGTGGTGGCATAGTCGAGCAAGGTGGCCGAAGGCTGGTAGGACTGGATCGAGGCGGTGTTGATGATGGTCGCCCCCGCCGGCATCAGCGGCACGGCCGCCTGGCACAGCCAGAACAGCGCGTAGACGTTGGTTTTCAGGGTGTGGTCGAACTGCTCGTGGCTGACCTGGCTGATGTCCTTGCGCGCCTCCTGCTTGCCGGCGACGTTGACCAGGATGTCCAGGCCGCCGAGCTGCTCGTGGGCCTGGTCGACCAGTTCCTTGCAGAACTGCTCGTCCTTCAGGTCACCGGCAAGGGCCACCACCTTGCGGCCTTCGGCTTCGATCAGCTTGATGACTTCGCGGGCATCGGGTTGTTCGATGGGCAGGTAATTGAGTGCAATGTCGGCACCTTCGCGGGCGAAGGCAATGGCCACTGCCCGGCCGATGCCCGAGTCTGCGCCGGTGATCAGCGCCTTGCGCCCCGCCAGGCGGCCAAAGCCCTTGTAGGTGGTTTCGCCGTGGTCTGGTTCGGGCTGCATGTTGGCGTCCAGCCCTGGTGCTGGCTGGCCTTGGGCCGGGAACGGAGGGTGCGGGTACTGGGTCAGCGGGTTCTGCATGCTGAACTGGTCGTGCGGTTTGCTGGGCATGGGGCCACTCCTCTGGTGAAACCGGTGTTGGCCCATTCGCGGGCTTGCCCGCTCCCACAGGTATTGAAACTGGTGGTAGTCCTGTGGGAGCGGCAAGCCCGCGAAGGCCGTTCTACCGATTTCGAGGTAAACCGCCATCGATGGTTTTTTCCGACTGGCCCAAACACTGACCAGCGGTCGATACGTCACTCAAAGTGACTAGTTCCGTACCTCAGCTGCGTCGACATCCGGTGCATCTGGCGCGTCTGGAGCATCTGGCGCGTCGTCCACATCCGCCCTTGCAGCGTCTCTGGCTGCATTGGCAGCGACTTTGGCTTCGTCCCTGGCGGCATCTGCCGTAGCCCTGGCAGCATCTCTGGCGGCATCAGCTTCGTCTCTGGCTGCGTCGCGGGCAGCATCTGCCGCGGCCCTGGCAGCGTCTCTGGCTTCATCTGCGCCGGCTAGGCCAGCAGCTTTTGCGGCGTCACGGGCTGCATCCGCCTCGGCTCTGGCAGCGTCTCTGGCGGCATCTGCAGTAGCTTTTGCCGCATCCCGGGCGGCATCTGCTTCAGCCCTTGCAGCGTCTCTGGCTGCATCAGCATCGTCTCGGGCTGCGTCCCTGGCGGCATCTGCCGCATCGTTGTCGTTGTCGTTGTCGTTGTCATGCGCATCGCCTGGGCCTCTGCCGGCCATGCCACCATGGTCACCATCGCCGGCCCCCGGGCCACCATGGCCGGCATGACCGCCACCGCCGTCACCGCCGTGACCACTGCCTCCGCCACCGCTGCCACCACCGTGACCGCCACCGCCTCCAGAGCCACCGCTGCCACCACCGTGACCACCGCCACCTCCAGAGCCACCGCCGCCACTACCGTGACCGCCGCCGCCTCCAGAACCACCGCTGCCACCACCGTGACCGCCGCCACCTCCAGAGCCACCGCCACCGCCGCTGCCGCCGTGGCCACCACCACCGCCGCCGCTGCCACCGTCTTTGGCATACACGCTGGAGAAACTACCTATGTAGTCGGGCACCAGGACGGTCGAGGCCGACAGGACGCCACCTATTGCCAATGCCAACAAACATTTCTTGAGCAACATGATGCACCTCCGCTTGGAGTTGCGTCGTCATCTCCGTATCGAACGCAATGACCAATGAGTTCGCAACCGCCCATGGAGCGGACAGCCAACCGGCGCGGCCATAGATCTGCAGTGTCAGCGAGCAGCTTCGGTTTCGCACGATCCTTCAGAGCCAGTCAGCATCTTTGCGTGGGAAATATTCCCACATATTAAGACTAGTCCGGTTTGCCTGAGTTCCAAACACCGAATATCAGGCCAAGGCACGTGTCGGCGCCTGCCAGCAGTCACGCCTGGCTGAACAGCACCTGCCTGAAAGCCTCAGCCGCCAGGTGTACCTGCACCGCCCAGTCCTGCGCCGCGTCACTGCCGGCATCATCGGAAATGTATTTCAGGCACACGAACGGGATGCCTTCGCCGCGTGCGATCAGCGCCAGCACGTAGGCTTCCATGTCGACCACGTCATAAGGTGCATCGCCATGGTTGATCTCGAAGCTGTCGCCACTGCCGCACGTTTCCAGGGCCAGGCCGGGGATCTGCGTCCCATGCTCCAGCACCACCGGGATGTCCGACAGAGGCGTCTGGTAGCGGGCGAAGCCCAGCGGGGTCACATCCATGTCGCGCTGCACGAAGCGGGTACAGCACACCACCTCGCCCTTGCCATGGCGCTGGCTGCCGGCCGAGCCGAGGTTGACGATCAGCCTGGGCCGGCGCGCGGCAATGGCCTTGGTCAGGGCGATGGCGGCATTGACCTTGCCGATGCCGGTGAACACGGTGTTGACGTCAGCGAATACATCGCCGGCCTCGGCTTCGAGGGCGAAGACAAACAACGTGTCGTCCAGGGAAATGTCGGGGAATTGCTTGATCAGCATCATGGCGCAGGTGGTTCCGAGTGGCTGCGAAAGGCGCGGCCATTTTCGGCAAACCCCGGCTAATTGCAAGCCCCGGCGGCCACCACGGCCCGTAACGCCTGCGCCCTGCCCAGGCCGGCAGCGCTGGCCTGAGCCAGGCATTGCAGTTGCTGGTCGGCATGGGTGCCGTTGCGCAGCAGGCGTTGTGCATGGTGGCAGGCGCGCTCGGCGTCTGCGGTGTCGATCGGCAACTGCTCCTGCAATTGAGCCAACCAACCTTCGGCCGTGACCGGCTGTTGCTCATGCAGGCCAATGAACTCGCCCTGGCGCCCATGACGCATGGCGCGCCAGTAGTTTTCCTGGGTGATCCAGCGCTGTTCGCGGTTGCAGGCCGCCGGGTCATGCCGGTACACGATGCTGTGCTCCACCAGGTGACGAAACAGCGCAGCGATGCACAGCGCGTCCTCCAGCCGCGGGCAGCCATCGCAGATGCGCAGCTCGACCGTGGGGAAGCGCCGCGAAGGCCGGATCGCCCACCAGAAGTCGCCATCCGCGGCCAGCGACCCTGTGCGTTGCAGCAATGCACGGTAGCGCTCGTAGGCGGCCCAATCCGGCAAAGGCTCGGGCAAGCCCATGTGCGGCCACTCCCCGCAAATCACCCGCCGATAGCTCATGTAGCCGGTGCACTGGCCTGCCCACAGCGGGGATGACGCACTCAGCACCAGCAACAGGGGCAACCAGCCCAGTACGCGGTTGATCAATTGCATGCGGTCGCAACCTGGCGGTACGCCCACGTGTACATGCAGGCCGTTGAGCAGGCTGCGCCGCGCCACATGCCGGTAGTCAGCGAACAGTTGCTGGTAGTGCGCCGGGGTAGCAGGTTTCTGCCGCAGCCAGGCTGCATTGGGGTGGCTCGCCGCACCGTACAGGCCCATGCCCTCTTCGGCCAGCGCTGTGTTCAGCTGCTGGCGGCTGTGCTGGAAGAACTCGCGTGCCTCGAACAGGTTGGCGAACACCGGCGAAGCCACCTCGATCTGGCTGCGGAACATTTCCTGGGCAAAGTGCTGGCCCAAGGTCTCCTTGCAACGCTCCAGCACGGCCGGCGAAGGTGTAGCTGGCACCTGTCCTGTGTCCAGGTTCACCAGCAGGTATTCTTCCTCGATGCCGAACGTGCAGGGTCGGGCCATGCTGCCTCAGCTGTTGCGGGTAACTGTGAGCACCACCGCAGCGATGCGCTCGACCTGCTCGTAACCGGGTTCGTTCAGTTGCTCGCCGAACACGTCCGGGTCGATTTCCCGATACACCCAGGACCATGCCGGGCCCGCCAGGCGCAGGCGAATGGCTTCGAGCAAGGCGTCCCGGCCCTCGACGATCGCCACGCCGGTATACAACAGTAGCGAGCCCCCCGAGCCGAGCCGCTCGCAGGCTTGTTCGACGATCCGCAGCGAAAGCTGCGCGCCGAGCGAACCGCCGCCATGCCGATAGGTACGTTCGCTGGCATCGAGCATGTACGGCGGGTTGGCAACGATAAGGTCGAACAGCCCGGTAATGCCGCCGAGCAGGTCACTTGGCTCCACGGACACATTGCTCAGGCCCGCCAATGCCGCGTTGATCGCGGTGTAACGCAGCGCGAGCGGGTTGATATCCACGGCGCTGACCTGGGCATGGGGAGCCGCCCGGGCAATAAGCAAGGCGCCCACACCCGTGCCGCAACCGATATCCACGGCATGCTCGACACGCTTTGGCGTGCGTTGCAGGTGATCATGGATGACCTGGGCGAAACGGTAACTGTCGGGGCCGAAAAACACCGCGTCGGATTGTTGGGTGGGGTACGCAGAGTGCACCAGCAGCAGGTCGTCGAGCGTAGACCAGCGCACCCTGCTGATCAGCAAATCACCGTGCTCCTCGAGTACCTGGGCCTGCCGCATCTGGTCCAGCTCATCGGCAGAAACCAGTGACGAACGGAACGGACGGTTCCAGCCGAACACATCGCGCACTGTCCTGGCCTGCCCGGCTTCCGGGCGCGCATTCACGCGAGCATGGGTTGCCGGGGTGACGCAGGTGAAGCGGTAGCCGTCGGCGCGCAGGCGCCTGCCCAATTGCAGCATTGCCTGGTCAGCCTGGGTCTGTTGCGGATCGAGCAGCATCAGCGGTTCATCTCCTGAACAAGGCCGGTAGCACGCATATAGCGCCGAGTGGCCAGCAAGCCTTCCGGTGTTGCATGGCGGTTACCGGACATCGTGTCGATCAACGTCTCGATATCGGCGTCCGCGGCAGGAGTCGAAAGCGCATCATCCGATTGCACTTGCACCTCCCAGCTGCCAGGCAGCACGCGGCGCCCCCGGGCTTGCCAACCTGCCGCGATCCAGTCGTGCCATAGTTGTTTTTCATACGCTGTGAACACGCCATACATCGGTGCCGAGGGGCCGTCGATGAGCCCCCACCAGCGGCTGTTGGCGGGTGCTTCACCACGGCGGATCCAGCCCTGCGCCTGCAGGGCCTGCAGAAACGCGGGCATGGCGCCGGGTTCGGCCAGCCATTGGTTGACGGTACGCTTTTGCAGGCGGCAATGGTCGGAATGCATGAACTGGCCAAAATTGCGCTTGTACTCCAGTGCCGACAGCAATTCGGATTCAAGATCGAAGCTGCTGATCAGGCTGGGTGTATCAAGCCCCAGGTCGTTCAAGCGGTACCCACTGCGCACCCGCTGGTAGAACTGGCCAGCGTCGTCGGCCGGGCAGAGTTGGCGTAGCGCCTGGATGGACAGATGCGCATGCCCGCTTGCCGCGTTGTCGATGGTCACGTGAAGCTGGAAATAATGGCCATCGATGCCCAGTTCCGCCAGTTCGTAGGTGGTGATCAGCAGATGCAACGGTGGTTGTTCATAGCCCAGGTTGTAGCCGATCAGCTCGGGAAGAAAATCATCGCCGTGGCGCCCCAATGCTAACTGCAAGGCGCCCTGCAGGTAACGCTGGTCGTCCAGTTCTGGCATACCCAGGCAACCCAGCCGGCTCAACAGCCGTTGGTAGATCAGCACATGGTTGCAGCGCGGATCACCGCCGCCCAGTTCTTCCAGGTAGGTGCGAATCAGGCCGTGATAGCGCGGATCGCCCCACTGTCGCAAGGTACTGTGCAGCCATGCCCCGTCCACTGCCTTGGTGGGCGCCACTTGTTGCAGGAACCACAACGCCTGGGCGCGGTTGGCAAAATAGCGCCGCGGCGCGCCTTGGCGGCGTTGCTCGAGGTAACTGGCATAGGCCTCGGCCACCTGTTTTGCATGGCTAGCGCTCCAGGCTTCCAGCTGAGCAGGGTCGGCAGGTAGGTCATCCGGCAAACGCTGCGCGCGTGCCAATTGTTCGCTCAGCCACGCCGCGCTCGTGGTGTCGTGGGCCACGAGCAACTTGTGGTAACGCTCCTTCAGGCTTGGCCCATTTGCCGAAGCCGGTATCACCGCGCCGGTCTTGCGGGTCATTACCGTCATGCCGTAGTCCTTGTCCGCGTTTTATTGGCTGGGTTTCTGGCCAGGCATCGGCTCGGGGTCCGGCGCAGGTTGGGGAGCAGGTTTGTCGTCGGGTTGCTGCATCTGCAGCGAAGGTTTGCTTTGGTCGGCATCCTTTGCCGGGTGGTCGTTGTCCCGGTCGAAACAGCCACCCAGCAAGCCAAGCGTGCCCACCAGCGCTATGAGAGGGATCAATCGCATGGGATTCTCCTCATGTGCAGAATCGCAGTGCCCGATCACCCGGGCACTGCGTAGCCTCACTTACGAACGGCCGCCCTTGCGGCCCGATTCGCTGGTACGGCCACCACCGGATTGTTGGCCGCCCTTGCGCCCAGCTTCGGAGGCTTTTTCGCGGTCATTGGCAAAGTTGCCCGGGTTCTTGTTGCCACCTTGGCTGCCTTGCTGGTTGCCGGTGCGGCTGTTCTCTTTGTTGGCCATGGTCTTAAACCTCGTATGACTTCGGAATGCACGGCATTACCTGCCGTACACCAGTTGGGAGTTCGGTCATTTCGGCGGATTCGGTTTAATGCGAAGCGTTCGGACCAACGGCATTAAATAAGCGGCATCAGCATATTTGGCGCGCCTGTCAGTCGCGCGATGTGGTTTCCAGGCGTGCCTGTCGCCTTCCCAGCAAACCTCCGGTCATCGCCCAGCCCAGGGCAATCAGCGTACCGATCAACATCGCCAGTTGCGGGTACTCGCCCATCACATCCAGCCCCCGCTTGACCCAGCCGCTGAGCGCATCACCGCCGCGGTAGACCACGGTGTCGATGAAGTTCTTGGCCTTGTACTTGTCCTCGGCGGGCAGCACGGTGAACAGCATCTCCCGCCCCGGCCGCACCAGCGCGTACTCACCGGCCCGGCGCACCACCATCACCACCACGAACACGGCGAACACCGGGGCCAGTGCCAGCCACAGGAAGCCCGCAGCCATCACCAGCGGCACCGCCACCAGCAGCACGCCCACCCCCAGGCGGCGGGCCAGGCGCCCGGTGAGGAACACTTGGGTGAGGATGGCCAAGGCCTGTACCACAGTGTCGATCAGGCCGAACACCTGGGTTTGCCGGGTGCGGTCGGTGAAGGTTTCGCTGACGATGCGCGCCTGTTCGAAATACAGGAAGGTGCTGACACTGGCGAGCAATACCACGAACAGGGCAATGCCCAGCAGGTAGGGCGAGCGCAGTACGGCAGTGGCACCGGCAAACGGGTTGCCGCCCAGTGGCCGGGAACCTGCCCGCTCGGCTTGCGCCGGCAGTGGATGCCGCGTTCGCCAGCGTTGCAGGTACAAGGTGGCGCCGATGCTGCCCAGCAGCAACGCCGCGGCCAGCACCAGCAACCCGGCATGGCCCAGCGGTGCCACCAGCAGCGTGCCCAGGATGGGGCCACTGAGCCCACCCAGGCTGGCCCCGGCCGCCAGCAGGCCGAACAGGCGCTTGCCTTGCGCGGAGGAAAACAGGTCGGCGAGCACGCTCCAGGCCAGCGAGATGCTCAGCAGGTTGAACACCGACAACCAGATGTAGAAGGCCCGAGCCGTCCACGAAGCTTCCGGATTGCGGGCAAACAGCACGGCGAACAGCAGCAGGTTGCTGGCGAAGAAGCCGTAGGTCCAGGGCAGGATGTACCGGCGCTGCACCTTGGAGGCCAGCCAGCCAAACAACGGCAGGCACGCCAGGGTGGCGATGAAGGTGCCGGTGAACAGCCATTGCAGGTTGTCCACGCCACCGGCAACGCCCATGGTTTCGCGCACCGGGCGCAGCATGAAATAGCCAGTGAACAACAGGTAGAACAGCAGCAAACCGGCGATCACCGCCGGCCCTTCGCCGGGCTGGATGTTCAGCCCCTGGTCCAGGCGCCGCCGCCAGGCTGCCATGGTGTCAGGCAAACTGCTTGATCAGCGCCTGTTGCTGCGCCTGGGTCAGCAACGGCCCGTGCCCGGCCTTGAGCTGGTCAAGTTGGCGCTCGGGTCGGCTGGTCGCGGGGATGACCGTGGTCACCGCCGGGTGACTGATGGCGAACTTCAGAAACAGCTGCGCCCAGCTGCCGATACCTGCCTCTGCGGCCCAGCCGGGCAAGGCCTGGTCCTTCACCCGGACGAACAGGCGGCCATCGTCGAATGCCCGGTTGATCAGCACGGCGACGCCCTTGTCCTGGCACAGCGGCAGCAGTTCGCGGGCGGCGTCGGGGGCATTGACCGAGTAGTTGATCTGGATGAAGTCCAGCGGTTCGCTGCGCACGATGCGGGCGACCTCGTCCTGGCCACTGTTCAGGTAATGGGTGATGCCGACATAGCGGGTCTTGCCCTGCTGCTTCAACTCGCGGGCATAGGGCAGCTGGGTCTGCCAGTCGCGCAGGTTGTGGATCTGCAGCAAGTCGACCTTGTCGGTGCGCAGGCTCTCGAGGCTGGCGGCCCATTGCGCTTCGGCGTCTGGCCGGCTGTCGGCGGCGATCTTGGTGGCGATGAAACACTGCCGGTGCCAGCCGCCCTCTTCCAGCAGCTGGCCGAGAATGCTGTCGGCGCCGCCGTAGTTGGGCGAGGTGTCGATGACCCGGCCACCGCCTTCGAAGAACGCCTTCAGTACAACTTTCAGCTGCTGGTACTGGGCCGAACCGGCTTGCACTTCGAAACTGCCGGAGGTACCGGCACCGATCACCGGCAGCGCTTCACCGGTGCTCGGCACGTTGCGGGTCAGCAAGCCCGCCGGGGCAGCGGCGTGCAACCAGGGGCTGGCGGCCAGCAAGCCCAAGGTAGCACCCGCACGTAGGACATCACGACGTGCGTACATGGAAAAGCTCCCGTCACGAAGCGGAAACTTTCAAGGCTAGCCGCTGTACCCCGCTGCGTCCGGTGTTTCTGTATCTGGATGTTTAGCGATCAGGCTTGCAGCAGCAGGCTCAGGTCGACACCCGTCTCGCTCATGGGCGGGCACCAGTAGTAACCACCGGTCAGTGGCCGGCTGAAGCGGTACAGGCCGTCGATGATGCCGTCCTCCAGGCCGCTCATGCGCCGCAGCTGCACCTCGAACGCATCGAAGCTGTGGCCCAGGGCCACGAAGGCCAGGCCAGCGCCACGTTGGTCTGCCCAGGCCACCGAACGACGGACGATGAACGCTTCTGGTTCGAAGCTTTCCTGGGCCGTGCGCTTGACGTGGGCGGACTCGGGGGCGTCGTCGAGCTCTTCGTTGTCGCTGAGGCGGCGGCCGATGATGTTGTCCTGGTCGGCCTGGGGCAGCGACTTGAAGTACTCCAGGTCGTGCTTCCACAACTGGAACGCGGCAAAGCTGGAGCCATCGGCGCCAATGGCCGCTTGCACGGCCTCTTCGTCCACCGGGTTTTCGGTGCCGTCCTCATAGCCGGTCAGGTCATGGCCGCCACGGTGCAGGAAGCCGTCGACGCTGTCGGCCAGGCGCAGGGCCGGTGCCAATGCCAGCTCCAGGGCCTGGGCCCGCAGCAGCAAGTCGCCGCGCTCGTTGCCGCGCAGCCACAGCCACAGGGCGTGTTGGGTGCTGGGGTTCTCCACTGCAGCATCCAGCTGCGGGAAGGCGCGCAAGCCAGGTACTTCACGGCCCAGGGCCTTGGCCAGCGGGGCGCCGACACCCAGGATCAGCTGTTCGCCATCGACCTGCGACAGCAAGGCATCCAGGGCGGCAGGCAGGGCCTCTGGCGACTGCAGGGTGAAGAACAGGTGACGGGCGTGGGCCGGCACCGGGGTGGCAAGCAGACCTTGCTGGAACGGCATGACAGGCTAATCCTTGGTAAAAACCGGAATGCTACTGCGCCTGCAGGCCTACTGCAACGCGGCATACAGCCTCGCTGGCCGCTGCGCTTGGTAACAAACGGTTACCAAGGGCTGGCGCTTTGCAATTAGCTATCAATCAGGGCCGACCTACACTGCTCGGGATCCTTCGCCCGAGAGACCGCCCATGACAGCCTCACCTTTGCTCACCGCCTTTCTGCCGCTGGCCCTGGGCATCATCATGCTCGGCCTCGGGTTATCGCTGACCCTGGCCGACTTCGCCCGCGTGGTGAAATACCCCAAGCCGGTGGTGGTAGGCCTGATTTGCCAGATCCTGCTGCTGCCGCTGGTGTGCTTCGTGATTGCCAACGGCTTTGGCCTGGAGTCGGCCCTGGCGGTGGGGTTGATGCTGCTGGCCGCCTCGCCTGGAGGCACCACGGCGAACCTTTTCAGCCACCTGGCCCATGGCGATGTGGCGTTGAATATCACCCTGACGGCGGTCAACTCGCTGATCGCGATCCTGACCATGCCACTGCTGGTGAACCTGTCGCTGAGCTGGTTCATGGCATCGGACCAGGCCATACCGCTGCAATTTGCCAAGGTGATGCAGGTGTTCGCCATCGTCCTGCTACCGGTGGCGCTGGGCATGCTGGTTCGCCGCTTCGCACCCGCTTTTGCCGCGCGCATGGAGAAGCCGATGAAGCTGGTGGCCGCGTTGTTCCTGGCGTTCACCATCGTCCTGGCGCTGGCCAAGGACTGGCAGACCGTGGTTGCGTACGCGCCGGTGGTGGGCCTGGCCGCGCTGCTGTTCAACCTGCTGAGCCTGAGCGTGGGCTACTGGGTGCCGCGCCTGTTGAACATTCCCAAGCGCCAGGCGATTGCCATCGGCATGGAGATCGGCATCCACAATGGCACCTTGGCGATTGCCCTGGCATTGAGCCCTTCGCTGCTGAACAACGCCACCATGGCGGTGCCGGCGGCGCTGTACAGCCTGATCATGTTCTTCACCGCGGCGGCGTTTGGCTGGTGGGTGAGCCGCGGGCATGTGGCGGCGCAGCCCAAGGGTGAAACCGTCAATTGAAGGTGCCGCCTGTGGCCCTATCGCCGGCAAGCCAGCTCCCACAGGTACGGTGCAGGGCTGAAGGCTGGCGCTGTCCTTGTGGGAGCCGGCTTGCCGGCGATAGGGCCGGTACAGGCTTTTACAACTGGCTGCGCTTACGCCGCAACTGCTGTTTCAGCACCTTCAACGGCGGTGCATAGAAGAACCCGAACGACACACTCCCCGTGCGCCCCTTCACCGCGTGATGCAACCGGTGCGCGCGATGCAAACGCTTGAGGTAGCGGTTGACCGGCCGTGGCTTGCGTGGCCAGTGCCGATGAAAGAACCCGTCGTGGGCCACGACATACAGCACGCCATACCCCGCCACCCCGCCACCCACCCACTGCAAGGGCGCATAACCACCCTTGCCCAGGGCCACCAGCAGCGTGGCGATCAGCCCCAGGGCCACCAGGTACAGGTCATTGGTTTCGAGCATGCCCAGTTGCGGCTCATGGTGCGAGCGGTGAAGCCACCAGCCCCAGCCATGCATGATGTACTTGTGAGCCAGCGTGCCAACGCCCTCCATGGCCACCAGGGTGCCGAACAGCACGGCGAGATTGAACAGCATGGAACGGTCCGGGGGATGGCGAGGGAAGGCGCAAGGGTACCGATTGCCGGCGTTTTTTTCCATGCAGGCGTGACCGGTTGACGAAAGGTGTAAGCTCGGTGCGCTGCAATTGCAGCCGCAGGTGCTGGCGGCAGACCAGGACGTACAACTTGAAAAGGACTGATTGATGCGCATCCGCCCTACCCTTGAACGCGATATTCAATGGCTCCCGGACGTCGAGCGCTCGGCGGCCCAGGCCTTTGCCGCCCGGCCGACGCTGGCATGGCTGGCGCAAGGAGATGTGATGGACTGCGGCACCCATCAGGCATTTGTCGAAGCTGGCGGTAGCTGGGTGGCCGAGGGGGCGGATGGGCGCATTCTGGGGTTTGCCTGTGCCCGGCTCGAGGATCAGGCGCTGCATCTTCATGAAATTTCGGTGCGCCGGGAGTCCCAGGGGCAAGGTGTCGGGCGCAAGCTGCTGCAGCAGGTGGTCGATGCGGCGCGCCAGGCGGGGGTGCGGGAGCTGACCTTGACCACCTTTGCCGATGTGCCGTGGAATGCGCCGTTCTATGCGCGGGTGGGGTTCGAGGTGATTGATGAGGGGCTGCTGGATGCACGCTTGCAGCAGATTCTGGCCGACGAGCGTGCCCATGGGCTTGAGGGCCGTTGTGCGATGCGCCTTGGCGTAGATAACTAGACCCCCGGGGGCTGCCTTGCAGCCCATCGCCGGCAAGCCAGCTCCCACAGGTAATGTGCATCTCTTTGGCACTGCGCGGTCCCTGTGGGAGCAACTGTCTTGCTCAAATTCTAAAAGTTGGCGCGATCCCCTGTGGGAGCGGCCTTGTGTCGCGAAAGGGCTGCAAGGCAGCCCCAGCAATTTCAACTATCGCGCATCAATCCTGGGGCCGCGTTGCGGCCCTTTCGCGACACAAGGCCGCTCCCACAGGTACAGCGAAAACCTAGAGATCAACGCTGTACCCGTGGGAGCTGGCTTGCCGGCGATGGGGCCGGTACAGGCAACCCGGGGCCTTCATTCTTCTACACTCACCACCGAACTTTCTGCCACACAATACCCATCCCGCCCCTGGCGCTTGGCCTGGTACAGCGCCGCATCCGCTGCCGCCATCAGGCGCTCGGCCGTCACTCCCTCCCGCGCCAGGTCACCCACGGCAATCCCCGCACTGAACGACACCCGCCCCAGTGGGCTGCCCGCATGCTCCAGCGGCTGCCGACGCAACAGCTGTTGCACTTCCTGCATCAGCAGTTCCGCCCCGCGAACATCGGTATCAGGCAGCAGCAATGTGAACTCCTCGCCGCCATAGCGCACAGCCAGGTCGGCCGGCCGCTTCAGCGCCTGCTGCAGCACCTCGGCAAAGCGCCGCAGGCACTGGTCACCCGCGGGGTGCCCGTAACGGTCGTTGTAGGCCTTGAAGTAATCCAGGTCGAGCATCACCAGCGCCAGCGGATAGCCCTGGCGTCGCGCCCGGCGCAGCTCCGGCTCGAACACTGCATCCAGCCGCCGACGGTTACCCAGGCCGGTCAGGCTGTCGGTCAGTGCCAGGGCCTTCAGGGTCTGGTGTGCCTGGTGCAGCGCCCGCTCGATCACGATTCGCTCGCGCAACTGGCGCAACACCACGCCACCAAAGGCCGCCAACCCCACCAGCAACAGCAGCAAGACCGCCACCGACTTGATCGCATCGTGTCGCCAGGGCGCAACGATCGACTCCCGCGACAAGCCCGCCTCCACTACCAACGGGTAGCTGCCCAGCGCGCGAAAGCCATACAGCCGTGGCGTGCCGTCCACCACGGCGACCGCCTCGGCCACCCCTTCGCTTGCATACGGCAGGTGCTTGCGGAAGATCTCGCTGCTGCTCAGGCTGCGGCCCACCACCTGCTCGACGAACGGCCGCCGTACCAGGATGGTGCCGTCGCGCTTGGCCAGCACCAGCGCGCCACGTTCGTCGATCTTGAAATCGCCGTAGTAGCGCACAAACCACTCCACCTTGATGGTGCCCAACAACACCCCGGCGAAGCTGCCATCGGCATATTGCAGGCGCCGTGAAATGGGGATGATCAGGTCGCCAGTGGAACGGCTGCGCACCACCGAACCGATGTGTACCCCACGGTCGGTATGGTCGCGGTGGTAGATGAAGTAGTCGCGGTCGGCATTGTTGGCATTGGGCGGGACTACCGCCTGGTCGGTCACGATCCAGCTGCCATCCGGGCCATACACGAACAACCCGTGCAACTGCGGCATGATGCTTTTCTGCTGCACCAGCAAGGTATGCAGACGCGGCCGGTCGATGTGCTCGAAGCCGTCGCCTTCCAGGCGCTCGGCCAGCGCCGCGGTAATTGCGTCGACCTGGCGGATGGCGTCTTCGGCATGCTGCGCCGTGGCCCGGGCCAGGTTGGTGACCATGTTTTCGGCGTTGGTGAAGGCGTGCCGATAGTCGCGCCAGATACGCCAGCCTTCCACCACGACGAAGGCCAGCATCACCACCAGCATGAACGCCAGTACCAGGCGGAACAGCGCCACGGCGCGGCCCTCGCCTGTTATCGCGAAGAACCCGTCTTCATCCTGTTTCCTGGCTGCACACATTGAAATCCCTAGCCATACCGCGTTTGCCGCCTTTCACTATAGTTCAGCACCACCTGGGCGCAGCCGGCCAGGAAAAAGATTAAACCTTTCCCGCCCATTCACCCTCAACCGTACGCGACACTGAGGTCGCGCCACGGTTTAAGGAGTGAAGCATGAGCAGTCTCTTCATCAAGCGCGTCGGTTTTTCGATGGTGTTGGGCCTGGCATCGGTACACGCGATGGCAGCGAGTTCCGATGACTTCGTCGAAGCGGCCACCGAGGCCGGTATTGCCGAAGTGGTCACTGGCAAGCTGGCTCTGGAAAAAACTCAGAATGCCGAAATCAAGACCTTCGCCCAGCAGATGGTCACCGACCACACCCAGGCCAATCAGAAACTCGGCGACATCGCTCGCAAGCTCGATATATCCGTACCCGATGAGGCGGCAATAACCGACAAGGTCAAGAAAATGATCCTGGAATGGCGGGAGGAGTCGTTTGACAAGTCTTACGTCAACAACCAGGTCGACGCTCACGAAAAGGCAGTGGAGCTGTTCAAGAAGGAAGCGGCATCTTCTGACAAGGCTGAATTGAAGGCCTTTGCCAGCGAAACCCTGCCCAAGCTAGAACAGCATCTGGAGCATGCCAAGGCGCTTCAGGCCAAACACGCCAAGTGAGGGCCGCCATGAGTAACGATGCATTGAAAGCCGAAGTGCTGACTCGCCTGCTGCACGCTCACCCCCAGGGGCTGGGCAAGCAAGTGCTGGACAACTACCGGGGCGAGAAAGCCGTGGCCGGTATGCTCAAGACGCTGCAGGAGGCCGGTTTGATCCAGGATGGCAGCGTGGCGGTGAGCAGCGACCACCAGATCAGCGTGAACTATCCCATCAAACTCTCGGCTGCGGGCGTGGAGGCAGCCAGGCGGGCAGAGTCCTGAGTCAAGCGAGCGTAGTTTTCCTGGCCAAGGGCTCGAGACAGCCCGCCCCAAGCAGTACCGTGTTGATCGCGGGGGCCGCTGAGCGGCCCCTTTGCGACAAATGCCACCTTCACGGGGATTTTTCGACGTCCCGCGGTGGCTTGGCAGGCCCTTGAGGGTCGACTTGCGGATCGTCCACATCTGGCGAATCGGGGTCGAAACCCAAGTCCTGGCGTTTGTTCGCCTGCTCGGACGAATGGGGCCCTTGGGGATGTTTTTCTGGCTGTTGTGGTTCAGGCATGAGGCTATCTCCGGTGAGTGTCTAGGGAAGAAATCACCGGCCAGGAAAAGTTTGATTAATCTGTATCCACCGCTAGCTGGGCACGGCATTGAACCAACGCTTCATCACGTTGCTTCAGCTGCTCCTCGAGCTGCTGCAGCTGGCGAGCCTGTACCGTGCACAAGTCGCGCCTGGCCTCCAGATTCTGGGCCTGCACATCCAGCTGCCGACGCATTTCCTCGCTGGCACCCTGCGCCTGGGCCAGGATCGTGCGCAAGCCCTGGATCTGTGCATCACGCTGCTCCAGCAATTCATCCTGCGCCCTGCAGGCGCTGGCAGCCTGGCGATGCTCACCCAGCAAGCGCTCGTTGTCGCGGTGCAGGCGGGTCAGTTCGTCCTGCTTGACGATCATGCCCTGCTGCAGTTGGCGTACTTCCACCTGCAACTGTTGCAGTTGCGCTTCGTGGCGGCGCTGTTCCTGTTCACGCTGTTCGCGGCTGGCGTTGCGGTAATGCTCCAGCGCGTCGCGGGCATGACGGTGCTTGTCTTCCAGTGACTTTACCTGCTCGTCCTTGTCGGCCAGGCGCACCTGCAGCTCGCCCAGCGACTGGTTGAGGCTGGCACTGCGCAGCTGTTCGGCCTGCAGGGTGCTTTGGGTGGAGAGCAGTTTCTCCGATTCGGCCGCCAGCGCGGCCGCGTCAATCTGATGCTGCTGATGCGCCGCAGCCAGTGCCTGCTGGGCAATCGCCAGCTGCGCCTCCAGTTGTTCGCGCTGTCGAGTGAAGGCGCTTTCGGCCTGCTCGATCTTCAGGTCGGCCTCGTCCTGCAACTGGGTTGCCAGCTGCCCGACCATTCGGCTCAGCACGTCGCTCAGCGCAATGCCGCCCTCGGAGGCCACAGGCTGCTGGCCATTCAACTCTTTCAAGTAGCGGTGAATCGTGGTCTTGGAGCCGGTGTTGCCCAGTTCGATACGTATGGCATCGATGCTGGGGTTCTCGCCCCGGGCAATCAGCGCCTGACGCGCCTGCTGCACTACAACCTTGTTGATACCGCCCCGGGCCATGCTTGCTCCTACGATTTTGTAACGTGTTATGTACCATGTAATTACGTACCAATTATGGAGACATGCCATTGCCCATGCAAACATTTCCTATGGTGGAATAATCACGGCTTATCGCATGTAAGTGGTTCATGAACGCCGCGCAAGGGAATAAAACAGTACGCCAGACAGCAAAACGCCCCGCTCGGCTTCAAGCCGGCGGGGCGCTGCAAAAGCTGACGCAGGGAGCGTCAGGTGTAGTGTTCGACCCTGGCAGGCGTTCTACGCATCAGCACCTTGCCGTTGCGTACCGACACCAGCGCATGCCCCTGGCTGCGCACCATTTCGTAATCGTCCGGCGCCGACAGCAGCAACAGGTTGGCCGGCCGCCCCACTTCGATACCGTAGCGCTCGCCCAGGTTCAGGGTGCGGGCGCTGTTGTCGGTGATCAGGTCCAGGCAGCGCTGCAGGTCTTCGTAGCCAAGCATGTGGCAGATGTGCAGGCCGGCCTCGAGAATACGCAGGATGTTGCCATTGCCCAGCGGGTACCAAGGGTCGACGATGGAATCCTGGCCAAAGCACACGTTCATCCCGGTCCGGTCAAGCTCGGCCACGCGGGTGACGCCGCGGCGTTTCGGGTAGTTGTCGAAACGCCCTTGCAGGTGAATGCTCTCGGTCGGGCAGGACACGAAATTGATACCCGACTGCTTGAGCAGGCGGAACAGCTTGTAGCAGTAGGCATTGTCGTACGAGCCCATGGCCACGGTATGGCTGGCTGTCACCCGGGCCCCCATGCCGCGCACCCGCGCCTCTTCGGCCAGCACTTCAAGGAAGCGCGACTGCGGGTCGTCGGTCTCGTCGCAATGCACGTCCACCAGGCAGCCGGCACGCTCGGCCAGGTCCATCAGGAACTTGACCGACGATACGCCCTGGTCGCGGGTGTTCTCGAAATGCGGGATGCCGCCAACCACATCGGCACCGATGGCAACCGCTTCGGCCATCAGCGCCCGGCCATTGGCATAAGACTCGATACCCTCCTGGGGGAAGGCGACGATCTGCAGGTCGAGCAGGTGGCGCACTTCGTCACGCACTTCGACCATGGCCTTGAGCGCAGTCAAGGTGGGGTCGGTGACATCGACATGGGTACGCACATGCTGGATGCCATGCTCCACCAGCATGCCGATGGTCTTTTTCGCGCGGTTCTTGATGTCGTCGTGGGTGGTGATCGCCTTGCGCTCGGCCCAGCACTCGATGCCTTCGAACAGGGTGCCGCTCATGTTCCAGCGCGGCTCGCCGGCGGTCAGCGTGGCGTCCAGGTGGATGTGCGGTTCGATGAAGGGCGCTACCACCAGGTTTTGCACGGCATCCAGGTCATCGGCAGCGCGCGTCGCCACCCCTTCGGCCTGGGGCACGATGGCGGCGATGCGTTCGCCGCTGAGCTCGATGCGGAACAGGCCGGGCTTGCCGCGCAGGCGTGCGTTGATGATGTTCATGATGCTTCTCCCTGGGCTTTGCGGGTGGCCCTACCAGCATAGTGGCCCAAGCGTTGTGGTATTTGCTACTGGCCCTATCGCCGGCAAGCCAGCTCCCACAGGTAAACCACAGCCCTGAAGTCTGCGCAGTACCTGTGGGAGCTGGCTTGCCGGCGATAGGGCCGGCGCAGGCAGCAAATCAGGCTCCGTCCAACCCCATCTGCCAGAAGTCCGCCTCCAGGCTGGACGCCTGGCCGAAAATCCCCACCAGTTCAGCAAACCGTTGCTCGGTCATGCTCCGCGCTGCCAGCTCGTCCAGATGCTTGCGCGCCGCGGTGGCGACACCCTGGTAGCCTTCACCGGCATACTCGGCGATCCACTCGCGGTACGGGTGATTGCTCAGATCGCCAATGCGCTCGGACAACGCCCGGCCAATCTCGGCGTAGCCGATCACGCAAGGCGCCAAGGCCACATGCAACTCCAGCAGGTCACCCGCGGCACCGCAGTCCAGCACATAGCGGGTATAGGCAACCGTGGCCTGGTGTTCTGGCGCGGCCTCGATATCAGCCTGGGTCAGGCCCCAGCGTGCGCACAGGCGCAAGTGCAGCTCGGTTTCATCCAGAATCGCCGCCAACCCGGCCTGCGCGGCGCGGATGTCGGCCGGGCGTCGGCTCTTGTAGGCGGCCAGCGCCCAGGCGCGGGCGAACTGGATAAGGAACAGGTAATCCTGTACCAGATAGGTGCGGAAGGCGGCTTCGCTCAGCGTACCCTCGCCCATCTGGCGCACGAATTCGTGGTCGACATAGCTGTTCCACTGCGGCGTGGCGGCAGCCTTGAGGCGGTCGAAGATATCCATGCTCATTTGTCCTCCGGGTAGACGGCATCGAAGAAGGCCAGCTCCAGCGCCACGGTGCGCTGGTAGAAGTCAGCCGCCAGCGCGGCTTCCTGCGGGCCGACGCGGTCGAGTTCGGCTTGCAGGAAGGCAACGAAGTCCTGGAATGCCGGGTTGTCGTGCAGGGTGATCCATTCGGCGTGGACGAAGTTGTCCGGCATCGGCTTTGGCGCCTTCAGCGCCCAGTCCAGGTACAGGCCTTCGGCGACGTTGAGCACCGCCAGCGCGGCCGCATAGGACCGGGTGGCCGCCGCTTCGCGCATGATCGCCTTGAAGCCTGCGGTTGGCACAGTGTCGGCCGGTTCGCTGCGTTGCGCGGGGCTTACCCCCAGGGCCTCGAAGGCGCGCAGGAAGTAGGTGTTCTCGTCACTGGAGATCATCCCGGCAAAGCGCCCGAAGCGCAGGCGCGCCTCGAAGGTGTCGGCGGTGGCGATGGCCGCGCCCAGCAGGGTCAGGAAGCTGTCGAGGAAGCGGTGGTCCTGCACCAGGTAGTCGACCATGATCGGGTCCGGCAGGCTGCCGTCGCACAATTGGGTGACGAAGCGGTGGCCAACGGCCGCCGACCAGGTCGGCTCGCTGCGGCGGCGCAGGGACTGGCTGAAGCGTTCGGTCATGTTGCTGTCCTTGATGGGGGTGACAGCGAGACCGCGATGGTTGGCATGGACGGGCCTCGCAGTGAGGCCGGCAAAAAGGCAGGTTTCAAGTCCCATCCCTTCGCCGGCATGATCCGGATCAGGTTCGAAGGGTCACCGCGCTGCAGCATCCAGCGGTTTCTCAGCCCGATGCCGGGCTCCCCTTGGTGGCGCTCAGGTATACCCCAGGGCGCCGCTGCTGTCACCACCCAATCTGTGGGCAATGGGTGACCCACTAGTGGGGCCCCTCACCCATTTTTGACGCAATGGCATTTAGCGCACATCAGGCGCCACAAGGATTTGTTTAGAAACACATTCCTCGCATTTGGGTTGGCACAGCCGTTGCTCCAGCCCCAGAAACGGGCAAAACGCCACTGATGGCTGAAAGCCATAAGGCCGCGAGCGAGGCATAAGGCAATGAAAACACCTGCCGTGATCCACCCTGCCAGGCATGCATTCCAGCTGTCCACCCTCACCACGCTGATGCTCGGCCTCGGGCTGGTCACGGCTACCGCCGCTCCCCTCGACGACAACAGCATGCCACCGCCGACCGACCCGTCGGCCTACACCGACCAGCCAGCCGACCCGACCCAGGCCTTGCTGGACCTGTTCAACATGCCGCCGGCCAACCAAGGTTCGCTGGAGCTGACCAATGGCGTGTATGGCGACCGCGACACGGTACGCGCCAACAACGTGTTGCCACCGGCCCTGCAAACCGACAACAAATACCCCACCAATGGCAAGCCCAGCCCGCTGTTCGGGGCATTGCCGTTTACCCAGCAGCTACTGCTGTTCGAGGAGTTCGGCACGGAGAAACTCGACCCCACGTTGCCGCAGCCGCCCCTGACCTTCCCGGTGCCCACCCTGGGCGCAGCACCGGCGCAGGACCCCAACGTGGTGGCGCGCAGCGGCCCTAGCGGCACGGCCCTGGAAGCCTTCCTCAAACAGCCGGGCCTGTACCCCTTCCCGACCCAGTATTCCAACGTGCTCGACCGCAACCCGTGGAAGGCGCAGATCGAGATGTTCCTCAACCGCCAGCCGGTCGGCTCCCCGGCGGAAGGCCGGCCACCAGGAAAAGGCTGGTCGCACCAGCGCTGGAACGAGTTCTACCCGCAGGCGGGCTTCAAGACCGCCCAGGCCGGCGCGCGCATCAACCTCGGCCTGCGTGACCGCAAGCAACTGCACAACTATGCAGTTGGCGAGTTCGCCCCGGGCGGCCTGTACTACCAGACCTCTGACATCCCGAACACGCTGGGCACCACCAAGGGCATCGACACCCGCTTCCATCCGAAGATGCCCCTGCAAAACCACAAATCGGTATGGACCTTCGACGGCACCTTCCCACCCAAGTTGCTGATGGTGCGCTATGGCCAGCCGATCCTGATGCGCCATTACAACGCCCTGCCGATCGACCCTGCGGCCAACAACGGCTTTGGCCTGCACACCCTTTCCACTCACGAGCACAACGGCCACTCACCAGCCGAGAGCGACGGCTTCGCCAACGCCTACTTCTTCCCTGGGCAGTACTACGATTACCGCTGGCCGTTGCAACTGGCTGGTTACGACACTATCAACACCCGCGCCCAGGACCCGCGCGCGGCGTTCCCCTGCTCGCCGGGTGAAACCCTGTTCGTCAATGACGCCTCGCCAGGCCTGAAAACCTGCCAGAACGGCAGCATCAAGATCCGTGGTGACTGGCGCGAAACCATGAGCACCCACTGGTTCCACGACCACATGCTGGATTTCACGGCGCAGAACGTCTACAAAGGCAACGCCGTGATGATGAACTACTACAGTGCCCTGGACCGCGGCAACGAGGCCCTGCAGGATGGCGTCAACCTGCGTTTCCCCAGCGGTTCGGGCATGCCGTGGGGCAACCGCGACTACGACGTCAACCTGGTGATCGCCGACAAGGCCTGGGATGCCAACGGCCAGCTGTGGTTCAACCCGTTCAACACCGACGGCTTCCTCGGCGACCAGATACTGGTCAACTGGCAGTACCGGCCCACGCTCAAGGTACGCGCGCGCAGCTACCGCTTCCGTATCCTCAATGGCTCGGTGTCGCGCTACTTCAAGTTCGCCGTGGTGCGTGAAATTGCCGGTACCAGTGGCGAGTTCAAAGGCCCGACCGGCTCCAACCTGTCGTATGCGCGGGTGCCGTTCCACATGATCGCCAACGACGGCAACATCATGGAACACACCGTGCCGTTCGACGGGACGATGGACCTCAACGGTGACGGCAACCTGCAGGACAACAACGGTATCCTGCCGCTGCAAGGCATCGCCGAGCGCTACGACATCATCATCAACTTCGCCAAGAACGGCATCAAGGTCGGCGACAAGCTGTACTTCGTCAACCTTGAGGAACACCAGAGCGGCAAGGGCCCGGAAGGCGCCATCTCGCTGGCCGACGTGCTGTCGGAAAAGTACAAGCCAGTGATCAAGCAGACCAGCAAAGGCCCACGCTGGGAAAACGGCGACCCGGGGATCGGCAAGTTCCTGCAGCTTGTGGTACAGCCCTACAGCGGCCAGGACCTGAGCATGAACCCGGCAGCCTATGAACCGGCCAAACCGGGCAAGGCCGCAGGCATGAAGATGCTGCCGCTGCCGATCGACCGCAACTCTGCCACCGACCAGGCCAAACTCAAGGCTGCCCGCCACCGCGAGTTCATCTTCGGTCGCTCCGACGGCACCGACACCCAGCCCTGGACCATCAAGACCGATGGCGGCTTTGGCTACAGCATGGACCCACGGCGCATCAGCGCGGCGCCACAGCTGGCCCAGCAGTCCACCGATGCCGGCTTCAGCGGCGACGGCACCCTGGAAGTGTGGAAGATCATCAACGGCGGCAATGGCTGGAGCCACCCGGTGCATGTGCACTTCGAGGAAGGTGTGGTGCTCAGCCGCGACGGCAAGGCACCGCCAGAATGGGAAAAATGGGCGCGCAAGGACGTGTATCGCATCGGGCCGGACATCGATTCTTCGGAAGAAGTGGAAGTGGCGATCCGCTTCCGCGAGTTTGCCGGTACCTACATGGAACACTGCCACAACACCCAGCATGAAGACTCGTCGATGCTGCTGCGCTGGGACCTGGAGCACCCAGGCCAGTTCCAGGTGATGCCGACCCCGCTGCCAGGCTGGGATGGCGTGGAGTACGTCGCTTCGGTTGGCCTGCCGACCTTCCGCACCAAAGACCATGACGACGACGACGCGGCCAACAAACCGCCAGTCGCGGCCAACGACAGCGCGGCTACCACGGCCGGCAAGCCGATCACCCTGAACGTGCTGGCCAACGATACCGACCCGGAAGGCAACCTGCCGCTGACCGTCGTCGGCCTCAGCCAGCCGGACTCCGGCCAAGGCAATACCAGCACCGATGGCACCAAGGTGACCTACACCCCGCCGGCCACTGTCACCACGCCGTTCACCGCCAGCTTCAACTACTCGGCGCGTGACGCCAAGGGCGCCGAATCGGTAGCACCGGCCACGGTCAGCATCGCGGTAGGCTCGGCAGCGGTGGTCGACCAGATCCAGGTCACCAGTGCCACGGTACAGGTGCTCAGCAGCAACCGTTTCACCTGGGAAATTGCTGGCACTACCTCGGTGGCCACAGGCAACAGCATCACTGTGACCGCGGCCACTACCGGCGGCCCGGTGAATTTGGGCACCGCCACGATGACCGCCACGGGCAGCGGTGCCAGCTGGCGGTTGGTGGCAACCACCTCCGGCTACGGCCCGGCCACGCCGGCGACGGTGACCGTGAAGTCGGCGCTGGGGCAGAGCGTGACCGCGCCAGTCAGATACAAGTGAGGGTAAAGCGGGGGCCGCCATGCGGCCCATCGCCGGCAAGCCAACTCCCACCTCGACTGCATCGGCTCCAAGCCTTGTGCAGTACCTGTGGGAGCTGGCTTGCCGGCGATAGGGCTGCAGGGCAGCCCCCAATACCGTTATCGACGAGGACCGCATCATGTCCGGCTCATGGCGTTTCCTGCTAGTGCTCTCGCTGTTCGCCGCCAGCATCCCGTTCTGGCCGCTGCAACCGCAGCAACCCGTGGCCGAGGAAGCTGCAACTCCGTGGGGTGCCGACTATTTCCCCAACATCCCGCTGCTCACCCAGGACGGTGAAAAGGTGCATTTCTTCGACGACCTGATCAAGGACAAGGTGGTTGCCATCAACTTCATCTTCACCGGCTGTTCCGATTCCTGCCCGGTGGAAACCGCCCGTCTGCGCCAGGTACAGAAAATCCTCGGTGACCGGGTCGGCAAGGACATCTTCCTCTACTCCATCAGCATCGACCCCTACAACGACACCCCCGCCACCCTCAAGCGCTACGCCGAAAAGTTCGGTATCGGCCCCGGCTGGACGCTGCTCACCGGCGAGCCAGCCGATATCGAACAATTGCGCCGCAGCCTGGGCCTGTACATCGATGGCCTGGAAAACGGCCGCTCAAAAGACCACAACCTCAGCCTGATCATCGGCAACCAGGCCACCGGCCGCTGGATGAAAGCCTCGCCCTTCGAAAGCCCGTACATCCTCGCCGACCGCCTGGGCAACAGCCTGCACAACTGGAAACAGGCCAGCGCCATGGCCAACGACTACGCCCAGGCTCCCGAGGTGCGCGCCCCCAGCAGTGGCGAGCAGCTGTTCCGTACCCGTTGCTCGTCCTGCCACACCCTGGGCAACGCCGAGCCAGGGCAGCCCGGCATCGGCCCCGACCTGCTGGGAGTGACCCGCCAGCGTGATGCCAACTGGCTGACCCGCTGGCTGAAGGAGCCCGACCTGATGCTGGCCCAGAAAGACCCCTTGGCTATGCTGCTGTACGAACAGTACAACCGCGTGGCCATGCCCAACATGCGCCTGGGCGATACCGAAGTCAGCGCGCTGATGAGTTACATGGAGGAAGAAACCGCGCGCCTGCAGACGCCCCTGGCCGATAAGGGTAATCCTTAAAGGCACTTAGCCATCAGTCATTAGGCTGTCATCTTACTGTCGTATTTTTCGACCATCACCCAGGGTCGGGAACTATCAGCAGTGATTCGCCGTTCGCTTTCATCCGCCAGCCTTCTGCGGCTGCTGATCCTGATGCTTTGTGCAGCCACCCTCGCCTTTCTCTGGGGGCTGCACGTTTCGCAGAAGGCCGCCGCCCGCCAGGACGCGCTGTCGGCCAAGGCCGCCGAGCACTTGAACCTGGCCAGTATCGTCGGCGAAAGCCTGCGCCAGCTGGTGGATCGTGCCCAGGCCGTGGGCCGGGTCACCCAGGACGACATGAAGGTGCTGCGCCAGGGCAGCGCCAGCCTGGCGCGGATGCTTGCCGAAGACCCGGTCTTCAAGCGCATGAGCCTGTACGACCGGCAAGGCCGGCTGTTGTCGGCCAGCCATGCCGAAGAAGCCGCCGAACTGCCCGAAGACTGGCTGCGCCAGCTGCAACGGCACGTTGCCCGCTACGGTTTCAAACCGTTCCTGCCCAGCGTGCAGCCCCCCGGCCAACCGGCCACCCTGCCCGACTGGCGGCTGCCCTTCCTGCTGCCTCTGACCAACCTGCCCGGTCGCGAAATCGACAATATCCTGGTGGTGCAGCTGGACATCGGCTACCTGGCGGTGCTGCTACAGCACATCGACCTGGGCAGCAGCGGGCTGGTGCGCCTGTTGCAGGATGACGGCCTGGAGCGGTTGCGCATCGATAGCAGCGGCGTGGTGGTGGCCGGCGACGCCCTGCTGCCCGGGCTGCCGGACAGCGGCAGTGAAGCAGGCATGCTGACCCAGTACGCGGCCGGCGACCCGTACCAGAGCCTGTACCGGCGCGTGCCCGAGCGGGGTTTCAGCGTGGTGGTCAGCCAGCGCCAGGACGAAATCCTTGCGCCTTCGACGCTGGCCTATTCCCGGCAGTTCTGGCTGAACCTGAGCATGACCCTGATGATCCTCGCCAGCCTGCTGTGGACCTTGCGCCTGTTGCGCAAGCGCCAGGAGGCCTTCAGCGCGCTGGAACAGGCGCAGCAGGTCAACCAGCAGTTGATCGGCCGCCTTGAGGACGAACACCGGCGCAGCAGCCATGCCGCGGCCACCGACCACCTCAGCGGCCTGCACAACCGCCGCCAGTTCGTCGAGGTGGCCAGCCAGGCGCTGACCCGGCAACGCGGCAAGCGCCGGCTGATGGCGATCCTGTTCATCGACATGGACCGTTTCAAGTCGATCAACGACTCGCTCGGGCACAAGATCGGCGACCTGCTGCTGCAGGCCGTGGCCGGGCGTATCCAGCGTCTGCTGGAGCCAGGCGACGAGGCTTCGCGCTTTGGTGGCGACGAGTTCGTGGTGCTGTTGGCCGGCGAGCGCAGCGAGGAACAGATCAATGCCTGGGTGCGCGTACTGGTGCAGAAGCTGTCGGCCACCTACGCGCTGGACGGCCAGGAGGTCAACACCAGCCCCAGCGTGGGCGTGAGCATCTGCCCGCGCGATGGCCAGGACATCGACAGCCTGATCCGCAGTGCCGATGCCGCGATGTACTCGGCCAAGCAGGCCGGGCGCGCCCAGTACCGTTTCTTCGACCCGTCGCTGAACCTGGCCGACATCCACGCCTTCACCCTCGAACAGGCCTTCGGCAGCGCCCTGGCCGAGCGCCAGTTCGTGCTGCACTACCAGCCACAGATCCGCCTCGACACCCAGCAGGTGCTGGGCTACGAAGCGCTGGTGCGCTGGGACCACCCCGAGTTCGGCCTGCTGTACCCGGACCGGTTCATTGACCTTGCCGAGCGCAGCGGCTTCATTGTCGAACTGGGCTGGGAGGTGCTGCGCCTGGCCTGCGAGGCCTTGTCGGGTTGGCACGCCCAGGGCCGGGAGACTCGGCTGGCGGTCAATGTATCCGCCCTGCAGCTACGCCAGGCGGACTTCGCTGCACGGCTATTGAGCAAACTGCAGCAGTACGCCATCGCCCCGCAGCAGCTGGAGCTGGAAATCACCGAAACCACCATCCTCGACCCCGAAGGCACGGCGGTGGCGCACCTGCACACCCTGCGCGACGCTGGCCTGGGCATCAGCCTGGACGACTTCGGCCGCGGCTATGCCGGCTTCGCCCACCTGCACTCGCTGCCGCTGAGCAAACTGAAGATCGACCGCTCGCTGATTGCGCCGCTGTCCAACAGCCACGACGACAGCCCGATCGTGTCGTCCACTATCATCCTTGCCAAACGCCTGGGCCTGGAAGTGGTGGCCGAAGGCGTGGAAACCCGCGAACAAGTGGTGTGCCTGAAGCTTGCCGGCTGCGATATCGCCCAGGGCTACCACTTCAGCCGGCCGCTGTCGCCGGCGCAGTTGCGTGACTACCCGCTCTTCAACGGTGTCGAGGACAAGGCCTGCGTGTAACGCAAGCCAGATTGGGGCTGCTTCGCAGCCCATCGCGACACAAGGCCGCTCCCACAGGTACAGCGCTGGACCTGCAGACAGCGCAACCCTGTGGGAGCGGCCTGGTGTCGCGAAAGGGGCGCAAAGCGCCCCCGACAATCCCGCCAGCATCGCAGCCAGGACAGGCAACCCATTTCGGTTTATCGTGTGCCCATCATCCACTCGCACCCGCACCATGACCGACATCGAGCGCTACCTCCGCGCCGCCACCCGTGACAACACCCGGCGCAGCTACCAAGCCGCCATTGAGCATTTCGAAACCCACTGGGGCGGTTTTCTGCCGGCCACGGCCGAGAGCATCGCCCGCTACCTGGCCGAACACGCCGACCAGCATGCCGTCAGCACCCTGCGCCAGCGCCTGGCGGCGCTCAGCCAATGGCACGTCGCCCAAGGTTTCCCCGACCCGACCAAGGCGCCGCTGGTGCGCCAGGTGCTGCGCGGCATCCGCACCTTGCACCCGACACCGCCCAGGCAGGCCGCGCCGCTGTTGCTGCAGCACCTGCAAAGCGCAGTGGAATGTTTCGAAGAAGAAGCCCGCCAGGCCCGGGAACAGCATGACCTGGCCACCCTGCGCCGGGCGCGTCGCGACGCTGCGCTGCTGTTGCTGGGTTTCTGGCGCGGTTTTCGGGGTGATGAACTGGCACGCCTGCGCGTGGAGCACATACAGGCCGAGGCGGGTGTCGGCATCACCCTGTTCCTGCCGCGCAGCAAGGGCGACCGCGAGGCCCTGGGCGTACAACATCGCACCCCGGCCCTCAAGGCCTTGTGCCCGGTCACGGCTTACCTGCAATGGCTGGAAGTCGCCGGCATCGCCCATGGGCCGGTGTTCCGCAAGCTCGACCGCTGGGGCAACCTCGGCGACACCGCGCTCAACAGCAACAGCCTGGTCGGCCTGCTGCGGCGCATGCTGGAACGCGCCGGGGTACCGGCGGCGCTGTATACCGGCCACTCGCTGCGCCGAGGCTTCGCCACCTGGGCCACGGCCAACGGTTGGGAGTTGAAGGCGCTGATGAGCTATGTGGGCTGGAAAGACGCCAAGTCGGCGTTGCGCTACATCGACGCGGCGCAGCGCTTTGGCGAACTGGCCGTGCTACCGGCCAGCCAGGCGCAAAAGCTCATTCCTTGAAGGTGTGCCGGGCGATGCCGCCAATTTCCGGGTTAATGGCATACAGGTCGCCAGCGTCGGGGTAATGGTGCAGGTCTTCGGCACTCATGCCGAAGCGCGCGGTACTGATGAACAAGGTGTTCATCCCCGCCCCGCCGAAGCAGCAACTGGTGGGGCACGGCACTGGCATCAGCACCTGGTCGGTCAGGTGGCCGTTGCTGTCATAGCGCAGCAGGCAACTGCCATGGTACTGGCACACCCACAGGCCGCCTTCGCGGTCCAGCGCAAGGCCGTCCGGGCGCCCCAGTTCGGCAGGGGTTTCGGCAAACAGGGTGACCGCACCAAGCCGGCCTTCGGCCAGGTACCTGGCGCGGTAGATTGAGCGCGCCGCCGAATCGACGAAGTACACCGTGTGGCCGTCCTGCGACCAGGCCAGGCCGGTGGGCAACGCCATGTCGTCGTGGATCACCTGGTCGCTCAACTGCCCGTCAAAGCGGAACAGCGCCCCGGTGTTGCCACTCAGGGCATCGTCCATCAGCCCGGTCACGAAGCGGCCCTGCGGGTCGCAGGCGCCGTCGTTGAAACGGTAGGTCGACCGCGGGTGAACCGACACCGAATGCCGGCGTACCTTGCGCAGCGGCACGTCGAAGATGGCCACGCTGGCATCCTCGGTGAAAATCAGGTTGCCCTGGTCGGTCAACGCCAACGCGCCGATGCGTGCCGCGGATTCGTACAGGCACTCGGCTTCGCCATCGGGCGTCAGGCGGTTGATACGGCCGCCAGAGATATCGACGAAGTACAACGCGCCGCTGCATTCATCCCAGACCAGGCTTTCGCCCAGGTCGGCGCGGGTGTTGGCGACGTTTACTGGCACGTAGCTGCAGGCCTTGAGGCGGGTACGCAGTTCGCCCACCTCCGCCAGCGTCATGGAACAGGCCAGTCCCAGGCCCTGTGCGGCATCGGTGAAGACCGCAACGTTGTCGTGGAAAGGCTCTGTGACGGGCATTTGCTGGCTACCTTCGATTCTCCTTTCTACGATAACAACAAAAAAATCAATGACTTAATATTAAAAGCATGTAACTTTGATATCTCATGGATATCACCGCCGGTTCACCGGGCCGAAGGACCGCAGGATGATCGAAACACGTTTGCTTCGGCAGTTCGTTGCCGTGGCCGAAGAGCTGCACTTCCACAAGGCCGCCGAGCGCCTGCACATGGCGCAACCACCGCTGAGCCAGGCGATCGGTCGCCTCGAGGACAAGCTCGGTTTCAGCCTGTTCCTGCGCAACAAGCGCGGGGTGCGGCTGACTGCTGCGGGCACGGCCTTCCTCGACACCGCCTACCGCACGCTGGCCGAGCTGGAACAGGGCATCGAGTATGCGCGCAATGTGTCCGCCGGCATCTGCGGCAAACTGGACATCACCGCCATTTCCATCGCTTATTACGAGTCGCTGCTCACCACCTTGCGCCGCTTTCGCGAGGCGTACCCGAACGTGCAGCTGACTATCCGCGAGATGCCATCGGCCTCGCAGGCCAAGGCCCTGCTGGCCGGTGAGGCGGATATCGGCTTCATGCGCAGGCTGCCGTTGCCGGCTGGCACCCTCGAGTCACGGCTGCTGCTCGACGAGCAAATCGTCATGGCCCTGCCCGCCCGCCATGCCAAAGCACAGGACGGGGCGGTAGACCTGCGCGAGTTCGCCGATGAGGATTTCGTCTTCACCCCGCAAGCCCTGGGCAGCGGCTACCACGCGCAGTTGACGGCGCTGTGCGAGGCGGCGGGTTTCTACCCCAGGGTGGTGCAGGAAGCGGCACAGGTCCACACCCTGCTCGGCCTGGTGGCCTGTGGATTTGGCGTGGCCCTGGTGCCGGCTTCGTTCATCGGCTCCATACCGCGCGAGCGCGTGCAGTTCCGAGCAATCCTGCCAATCGACGACCAGCCCACCCCGGGCCTGGGCTTGTACATGAAATGGAACGCCCGGAATGCTTCACCGGCGCTGGCCAACTTCATTGCCATGTTCGAGAACCTGGGCGGGGCGGCGTCCCAACTTGCCCGCTCCCAGGAACCGCGCTTTTTCTGAACCTCGCATAAAACCTGTGGGAGCGGGCATGCCCGCGAACACCGGCGAAGCCGGTGCCATGAAACCGCAGTGCCTGTTTCGCGGGCACGCCCGCTCCCACAGGGTTCACCGTCGGTATCTGGATCTCGATCAAGTTCGCGTTGCGCAGCGCCACAGCCGCCCGATATCACAAGCCCGCGCCCGCAGCAGCCCAGCCGCATTGGCACATGCCTGCTCCAGGCTCATCGGTCCGCTGGCCAGGGCAAAGGCAGCATCGACACCATGGGCATACAACTGCTGGTAGCCTTCACCCAAGGTCCCGGCCAGCACCACCACCGGCACCCCGTGGCGCTTGGCAACCCGGGCCACGCCCATCGGCGTCTTGCCACGCAAGGTCTGGGCGTCGAAGCGCCCTTCGCCGGTCACCACCAGGGCTGCGCCCTGCACCAAGGCATCCAGGCCGGCCAGTTCGGCCACCACTTCCACCCCAGGGCGGAACTGCGCGCCCATGAATGCCCGGGCTGCAAACCCCATGCCGCCAGCAGCGCCACAGCCTGGGTAGTCCCGCACATCCTCACCCAGCAGCTGCGCACAATGGTCGGCAAAATGCCCCAGGGCCTGGTCCAGCGCCTGCACCTGCTGTGGGTTGGCGCCCTTCTGCGGGCCGAAGATCGCCGAGGCGCCATTGGCGCCACACAGCGGGTTGTCGACGTCTGCTGCGACTTCGAACTGCACCTCGGCCAGGCGCGGGTCGAGGTCGCTGGCATCGATGCGGGCCAGCTTGGCCAAGGCCAGGCCGCCCTCCTCCAGCGCTTGCCCATCGGCGTCCAGCAGGCGCAGGCCCAGCGCCCGCAACATGCCGCTGCCCGCGTCGTTGGTGGCACTGCCGCCGATGGCCAGCACTACCCGTTGCGCGCCGGCGGCCAGGGCGGCGGCAATCAGCTCGCCGGTGCCCCAGGTGCTGCTGCGGCAGGCATCGCGCTGGCCTGGCGGCACCAACTGCAGGCCACTGGCCTGGGCCATTTCGATGATCGCCGTGCGGCTTTGCGGCAGCCAGCCCCAGCCCGCCTCCACGCTTTGCCCCAGCGGCCCGCGCACGGTCTGACGACGCAGTTCGCCGTGGCTGGCGGCGAGAATCGCATCCATGGTGCCTTCGCCACCGTCGGCCATCGGGCACTCGACCAGTTCAGCCTCCGGCCAGGCCTCGCCCAGGCCCGCCGCGATGGCGCGGGCGACACCGGCAGCGTCGAGGCTGTCCTTGAACGAGTCGGGGGCAATGACGATCTTCATGGGGTTTCTCCTGTCCTGATGAGCGGCATGCTGACAGGTGGCTGCCAAGGAGGCCTCGGTCAAATGCACAAAACGCCGGGCGGGTTGTTTGGGCAGATGCATTTCGCCTGTTTCGCCTGTACTGGCCCTATCGCCGGCAAGCCAGCTCCCACAGGTTCAACACAGGCCTGAGAGCATCATGCATCCTGTGGGAGCTGGCTTGCCGGCGATAGGGCCGGTGCAGGCAGCCCTTCAGTCGGCAGGCAGCAGCTGCAACCCCAGGTACAAGCTAAGCATCCCTTCCATGCGCAGCGGGTCGACCTCGCCCAGCTCGGCAATCCGCTCCAGGCGGTAGCGCAGGCTGTTGCGGTGGATGCCCAGGGCATCGGCACAGGCCTGGCTCTGGCCGTCATGGGCACACCAGGCGCGCAGGGTGGTAAGCAACTGCCCACTGCTGTCCTTGCTGCGAATACGCTGCAACGGCTCCAGCAACTCATCCAGCGCATCATCGTTGCGATGCCGCCACAGCAATGCCGGCAACCGGTAGCGCTGCAGGCTGAGCAGGCGCTCACCGGGCAGTACCTCGCGCCCATAGGCCAACAGGTCGCGCACCCGGCGATAACCCCGGCGCAGTTGCTCCAGGCTTTGCGCGGCACTGCCCAGGGCCAACCGATCCACTTCCCAGCCATGGCGCTGCAGGCGTTCCAGCAGGCGAGGTTCGTCCAGCACCACGCCTGCCGGGCGACACCACAACAACGACTGGCGGGCCGGGCTTACGCACCAACTGTCCGGGTAGCGGCTCATCAACCATGCCGCCAGGGTTTCGGCGGCTGGCCCCGAGGCCAGTTCGAACAGGCACGGTACCCGTGGCAACTGGGGTTTCAGGCCCAGTTGCCGGGCCTCGTCGAGCAACCGCGGAGAATCGCCGCTGCCGCCCAGCAGCAGGGCCAGCAAATCGTCACAGCGCTGCCGTCGCCATTGCTGGTCGGCCTGCAAATGGCGCTGGGCCAGCAGCATTTCGGCGGTCATGCGCACCAGTTCACCATAGGTACGCACTTGCTGCGGGTCACCGGTCAGGCCGAGTACGCCCATCAATCGGCCATCCAGCATCAGCGGCAGGTTCACCCCGGGCTGCACGCCCTTCAGGCATTTGGCCGCGTCGGTATCCAGCTCGACGATGCGGCCGTTGGCCAGCACCAGTTGCGCGCCCTCGTGGCGGGTGTTGATACGCTCCGGTTCGCCACTGCCAAGGATCAACCCCTGGCTGTCCATGACATTGACGTTGCATGGCAGAATGGCCATCGCGCGGTCAACGATATCCTGCGCCAGGTCATGGTCGAGTTCGAACATTGAACGGTCCTTTGGGTGTCAGGTTTTTGGGCTCGGGCACAGCAGCCCGGTGCAAGTGCTGTGCAAAAGCACAAAGACAGGCACGCCGCAGTCCCCGAGACTCGTCAGGGCGAGCGCCGGAACAGGCGACGCGGCGACAACCATAACAACAGAGAACCCGATCATGGCATACAGCCCCGCCCCTGACCAAGGCACGGACACCAACCGCAACGCGCTGTACCGGCGCATCACCCTGCGGCTGATTCCGTTCATTTTCATCTGCTACCTGTTCAACTACCTGGACCGCGTCAACGTCGGCTTTGCCAAGCTGCAGATGCTCGACGCCCTGAAGTTCAGCGAAACGGTGTACGGCCTTGGCGCCGGCATCTTCTTCATCGGCTATGTGCTCTGCGGCCTGCCGAGCAACCTGGCACTCAACCGCTTCGGCCCGCGGCGCTGGATCGCGCTGATGATGATCGCCTGGGGCAGCCTCTCCACCTGCCTGCTGTTCGTCACAACACCCACCGAGTTCTATGCCTTGCGCCTGCTGACCGGCGCCGCCGAAGCCGGCTTCTTCCCGGGCGTGGTGCTGTACCTTTCGCGCTGGTTCCCGGCGGCACGCCGCGGTCGCATCATGGCCCTGTTCATGTCGGCGATCCCGGTTTCGGGCCTGCTCGGCGGGCCGTTCTCCGGCTGGATCCTCCAACACTTCGCCGCCGGCCAGCATGGCCTGGCCGGCTGGCAATGGATGTTCCTGATCCAGGGCCTGCCGACCGTTGCCCTGGGTGTACTGGCGGTGTTCCTGCTCAGTGACGGCTACCAGAAAGCCGCCTGGCTGAGCCCGGCCGAACGTCAGCTGATCGCCACCGACCTGGACGCCGATGCCGCCAGCAAGCCGAGCACCACCGGCGACGGCGTGCTCGCCGTGCTGACCAACCCGCTGATCTGGACCTTCGGCTTTGTCTACTTCTGCATCCAGAGCGGTGTGTACGCGATCAACTTCTGGCTGCCGTCGATCATCAAGAACATGGGCTTCGACAACCCGCTGCTGATCGGCTGGCTCAGCGCCATCCCGTACCTGCTGGCCGGCGTGTTCATGATCCTCTGCGGGCGTTCGGCCGACCTGCGCAACGAGCGCCGCTGGCATCTTGTGGTGCCGATGCTGATGGGCGCCATCGGCCTGCTGATTGCGGTGAACTTCGCCGGCAACCCGGCCATCGCCATCCTTGGCCTGTCGATCGCGACCATGGGCGCGCTCACCGGCCTGCCGATGTTCTGGCCGATGCCCACCGCGCTGCTCAGCGCCGGCGCGGCTGTCGCGGGCCTGGCGATCATCAACTCGGTGGGCCAGATGGCCGGTTTCCTCAGCCCGTACCTGGTCGGTTTCATCAAGGACCAGACCGGCTCGACCGATGCCGCGCTGTATTCGCTGGCGGCGTTGATCGTGTTTGGTAGCCTGGTGGCCTTGCGGGTTACCCGGGCTGGTGCGCTGAGTACTGCAAGGGCCAGTTGAACCCATTCGCGGGCTCGCCCGCTCCCACAGGATCACCACAAGCTCGAACACTGTGGTATCCCTGTGGGAGCGGGCAAGCCCGCGAAGAGGCCAGCCCAGGCCACATAAAATCCACACCCTCCACCGATCGTCAGCTCAACGCATCCCCTCCCCAGCCCAGGCGTCAAATGGTTCCAAAGGTCCCTTTGGAGAACCCCCATGACCCAGCACACCGTGGCCCGCCTGGCACAACTCGACGAACACCGCCCCCTGCGCGTCCAGGCCGGCAACGAGGAGATCATCCTCATCCGCCAGGGCGACCAGGTGCACGCCTACCAGGGCAACTGCCCCCACGAAGGCGCGCCACTCAATGAAGGCGTGGTGTGCGGCGGCCTGCTGGTGTGCCCCTGGCACAAGGCCGCGTTCGCCGTGGACGAGGGTGCGGTCTGCGAGCCGCCGGCCCTGGCCGACCTGCGCCGCTACAAAACCTGGGTCAAGGGCGACGAGGTCTGGGTCGACGACCAACCCCTGCCCAGAACCGAGCCGCCCCGCCACAGCGACGCCCGCTGTTTCGTGGTGGTCGGCGCCGGCGCCGCGGGCAGCGCCGCAGTCGCCACCCTGCTGGCCCATGGCTTTGCCGGCCGCCTGGTCTGGGTCGATCAGGAGCGCCAGCCAGCCTATGATCGTACTTCCCTCAGCAAATTCGTGATCGCCGGGCAGATGCCGCCCGATGAGGTGCCGACCCTGCTCGACGCCGAAGCCCTGCGCAAGGGCCAGCTGGAGCGCAAGCATGGCAAGGTGCGCAACCTGAACACCCAGAAACGCCAGATCACCCTGGCCGACGGCCAGCAGATCGACTATGACGCCTGCCTGCTGGCCACCGGCGGCAAGGCGCTGCGGCCCGATATCCCGGGCGTCGACCTGCCCGGGGTATTTACCCTGCGCTCACGGGAAGATGCCGCACACCTGCTGGACGCTGCCGAGCCCGGCCAGCCGGCAGTGATCGTCGGCGACGGTTTCATCGGCCTTGAGGCCGCCTCGGCCTTGCGCAAGTACGGTGTGCAGGTGCACCTGGTCACCCGCCATGAGGTCCCCCTGGCCCGGCAGCTGGGCGAGCGCATCGGCCGTAGCATCCGCGAATTGCACGAACGCAAGGGGGTCACCTTCCACGGCCCCACCGAGGTCGAGCGGATCGAGGGCCAGGGCAAGGTCGAGGCCGTGCTGCTGGCCAACGGTGAACGGCTACTGACGCCATTGGTGCTGCTGGGCACCGGCGTCAGACCGGCGACCGCTTTCATCCAGGGGGTACTGCTGACCGAAGACAAGTCGGTGCAGGTCGACGCTGAAATGCGTGCTGCAGATAGCCTGTGGGCCGCGGGGGATATCGCCACCTTCCCGCTCAGCGGGCGCCCGGTGCGTATCGAACACTGGCGCCTGGCCCAGCAACATGGGGTGATCGCCGCCGCCAACATGCTTGGCGAGCAGCGCCGCTATGCCGACGTGCCGTTCTTCTGGACCTACCAGCACGGCCGCACCTACGAAGTACTGGGCCACGCCCGGGACTGGAACCGCATCGAGTTCGTCGGCGAGCCGGAAAAAGGCGACTTCATCGCCTTGCAATGCGTGGATGAGCGGGTCGAGGCGGTCATCGCCAAGGGCTATTCCGATGCCATGGCGACGCTGTCGCAACGCTTGAAGCGGCCGTTGAGCCTGCAGGAGGCCTTGGCGCTGATCGGTTGAGGCTGCCTTTCATTGCGCCCCGGTTGTGTGTAAAACAGGAAGATCAGCCTACTGCACAAGGACCCAAGCGCATGATCTACCGCCCCCTCGGCCACAGTGGCCTGCAGGTTTCCGCCCTTACCCTGGGCAGCATGATGTTCGGCGAGCAGACCAGCACCGAGGACGCCCTGCGCATCATCGACAAGGCCTGGGACCAGGGCATCAACTTCATCGACACCGCAGACGTGTACAACGCCGGGCGCGCGGAGGAAATCGTCGGCGAAGCGGTGGCCCGCCATCGCCAGGACTGGATCGTGGCCAGCAAGGTGGGCTTCGGCCCGGCCGATGGCCTGCCCAACCGCAGCGGGCTGTCGCGCAAGCACATCTTCAATGCCCTGGAGGCCACGCTGACGCGCATGGACATGGACTACCTGGACATCTACTACCTGCACCGCGAAGACCACAAGGTGCCGCTGGAAGAAACCGTACAGGCCATCGGCGACTTGCTGCGCCAGGGCAAGATCCGCTACTGGGGCGTGTCCAACTTCCGCGGCTGGCGCATCGCCGAGGCCTGCCACATTGCCGAACGCCTGGGCGTGCCCAGGCCAGTGGTGAGCCAGCCGCTGTACAACATCGTCAACCGCCAGGCCGAGCCGGAACAGCTTACCGCTGCGGCAGCCCATGGCCTGGGCGTGGTGCCGTTCAGCCCGCTCGCGCGGGGCGTGCTCAGCGGCAAGTATGCGCCGGGGGCGGTGCCGGATGCCGGCAGCCGTGCCGGGCGCCAGGACAAGCGCATCATGGAGGTTGAATGGCGCCAGGAGTCGCTGGCCATTGCCCGGCAGATCCAGGCCTATGTGGAGGCCAAGGGCGTGGGTATCGTCGAGTTCGCGATTGCCTGGGTGCTGAACAATCGGCTGGTCAGTTCGGCGATTGTCGGGCCGCGGACGGAAGAACAGTGGGATACCTATGGCGGCGCGCTGGCGGTGAAGATTACCGCGGAGGATGAAGCGTTCATTGATTCGCTGGTCACGCCGGGGCATGCGTCGACACCGGGGTTCAATGATGTGGCGCATTATGTGAGTGGGCGGTTGGCCCGCAGCTGATCGTTCTCCTGTTCTGGCCTCTTCGCGGGCACGCCCGCTCCCACAGGATCACCACAGCCTGGGGAATTGTGGGGTCCCTGTGGGAGCGGGCGTGCCCGCGAAGAGGCCGGAGCAGGCGGTGCAGAAGCATCAGGAACAGCCATTGGGGAGCCCAATGCCGGGCTCCCGGTCCCCCCTTTCCCCAATCACCCCGGTATCGTGCGCACCATTGGTTTTCCACCTCTGGAGCAGCAATGAAACTCTTGCAACCCCTGAAAGTCGGCCCGCTCACCCTGCCCAACCGCGTGTTCATGGCCCCCCTCACCCGCCTGCGCAGCCTCGAGCCGGGTGACGTACCTACCTCGCTGATGGCCGAGTACTACCGCCAACGCGCCAGCGCCGGGCTGATCATCACCGAAGCCACGCAGATTTCCTTCCAGGCCAAGGGCTATTCCGGCTCGCCGGGCATCCACAGCGCCGAGCAGATCGCCGCCTGGAGGCGTGTCAACGAAGGCATCCACGCCGATGGCGGCCATAGCGCCGTGCAGGTGTGGCACACCGGGCGGGTATCGCACACTTCCTTGCAACCCGGCGGCGAAGCACCGGTGGCACCTTCGGCGCTGCCGGCCGCTGCCCGCACTACCCTGCGTGACGAGCACGGCAACCTGATGCGCGTGGAAACCTCTACGCCGCGTGCGCTGAGCGAGGCGGAAATCGCCGGCATCGTTGCCGACTTCGGCCAGGCGGCGGCCAATGCCTGTGAAGCCGGGTTCGACTTCATCGAGCTGCACGCCGCCCACGGCTACCTGCTGCACCAGTTCCTCACCCCCAGCGCCAACCAACGCGAAGACCGCTACGGCGGCAGCGTCGAGAACCGTGCGCGTATCGTGCTTGAAGCAGTGGACGCGGCGATTGCCAACTGGAGCGCCGAGCGCGTGGGCATCCGTGTGTTCCCGCTGGGTGGTTTCAATGGCGTGGACAATGGCGAGGACCAGGAAGCCGCAGGCCTGTACCTGATCCGCGAACTGGCCAAGCGCAACCTTGCCTACCTGCACCTGTCCGAACCGGACTGGGCCGGCGGCAAGCCGCTGCGTGACGAATTCCGCCAGGCGATTCGTGCGGCCTACCCGGGGGTGATCATTGCTGCCGGTGCCTACACCGCCGAGAAAGGTGAAGACCTGATCGGGCGTGGCTTGATCGATGCCGTAGCGTTCGGGCGCAGCTTCATTGCCAACCCGGACCTGGTAGAGCGGCAGCGGGTGCAGGCGCCGTTGAATGCGCACCGGGCGCAGTTCGATTATGCCAATGGGGCTGAGGGGTATACGGATTATCCGTTCCTCAAGCAGGCTTGATGCTGAAAGAGGGAGCTCATGGGCTCCCTTTTTTGTTGCCTGTGCCGGCCTCTTCGCGGGTGAACCCGCTCCCACAAGGATCCCACAAAGTTCAAGTCTGTGGTGATCCTGTGGGAGCGGGTTCACCCGCGAAGAGGCCGGTAGCTTTAACCCAGCTGCGCCAAGGCCTGCGCGGCATAGGCATGCGAACGCTGCCGCGCCAGCGGGTCGTGGATGCGGCAGTCGATCATCAGTTCATCCGCGCCGGTCTGCTCGATCAGCGTGCGCAACCCTTCCCTTACCCGCTCCGGCCCGCCGGCCACGGTGCAGGCCATCACCTGCTCAAGTACCGCGCGCTCATGGCCCGGCAGGCTCTCGACATAACCCTCCTGCGGCTTGGGCAGCAGGCCGAAGCGCCCGACATGCAGGTCCAGCATCCACTTGCGATGGGAGCTGGCCAGGTAATCCGCCTCGGCGTCGCTGTCGGCGGCGAACAGGTTCATGCCCACCATCACATACGGCTTGGCCAATTGTGCCGAAGGCTGGAAGTTGGCCCGGTAGTGGGCAATGGCCTGCAGCAGGTAGCGCGGGGCAAAGTGCGAGGCGAAGGCATAGGGCAGGCCCAGTTTCGCTGCCAGGTCGGCGCCGAACAGGCTGGAGCCGAGGATCCACACTGGGATGTCATGCTTGCCCGGCACACCGCGCACGCGGCGCTGGCCGTTGTCGGCCAGGTAGTCGCGCAGCTCGGCGATGTCCTGGCTGAAGTCGCGCTCTGGCGCAGCACCACGCAAGGCGCGCACGGTCGGCCCGGAGCTGCCTGGCGCACGGCCGAGGCCCAGGTCGATGCGGCCAGGGTGGAGGGTGTCGAGCGTGCCGAACTGCTCGGCCACCACCAGCGGCGCGTGGTTGGGCAGCATGATGCCACCGGCGCCGACGCGTATATGCCGGGTGGCGTTGGCGATTTCGTTGATGACCAGTGACGTGGCGGCCGAGCCGATGCCCGGCATGTCGTGGTGCTCGGCGATCCAGTAGCGGCTGTAGTGCTGTTGCTCGACATGGCGCGCCAGTTGGCGGGACTCTTCGATCGCGTCGGCGAAGGTCTTGCCTTCGCCGATCATGACCAGGTCCAGTACGGACAGTGCAGTCATGGGGTCTCCACAGGGATTATCAGTGACTGCCAGTTTCCCTGCTGCGCAGCCAGTGATAAACCCGGCTTCAGGCCCGGCATAGGGGCCTGCCATTCCCCAATCAGTATTCCCAGGGCACGCCCGGTTCCCAGCTGGCTACCAGCAGGTCGATGAAGCCGCGTACCCGTGGCGACAGGTGGCGCTTGCTTGGGTAGACGATGCGAATCGGGTCCGCTGGCGGCCGATAGGCTTGCAGCACCTCCACCAGGGTGCCGGCGCGCAGGTCGTCGCCGGTAATGTAGGTGGGCAGGTGAATCAGCCCGAAACCCGCCCGCGCGCCGTCTAGCATCGCCTCGGAGCTGTCGATGTTCAGCCGCCCGGGGTCTTCGCACAGGTGCAGCCCCGCTTCGGTATGGAAGCGCCACGGCATGGCCTTTTCGCCAGCCAGGAAGGCGATCTTGTCGTGGCCGTAGAGGTCGCTGGGCACCTGCGGTACGCCGCGTGCGTCCAGGTATGCGGGTGAGGCGCAGGTGACGAACTGCTGCCAGGCCACCGTGCGCGTCAACAGTTGCGAGTCTTCCTTCGGTGCGCCGATACGCACCGCAACGTCGATACCCTCCTCGACCAGGTCGACGAAACGGTCGGTGAAGCGGATATCCGCGCGCAGCTCGGGCCACTGCTTCAGGTAGCGGTCGAGAATCGGCAGCACATGGCGCTGGCCGAACGACAGGGGTGCTGTCAGGCGCAGGGTGCCGGTGGGCTTGCCACGGCGCTGGGCCATGGTGCTTTCCACCTCGTCCAGGTCATCCAGAATCTGCCGCCAGCGCTCGTAGGCCACCAGGCCCTCGTCGGTCAGGCTCAGCTTGCGCGTGGTGCGGTTGAGCAGGCGCACGGCCATGCGCGCCTCCAGGCGAGCGATGCTCTTGCCCACCGCCGAACGCGTCAGGCCCAAGGTGGCGGCGGCGGCGGTAAAACTGCCGGCCTTCGCGGCGCTGACGAAGGCGGCGATGTCGCCGAAGCGGTTGGGTTCCATGGGGGTTCCTGAGTCTGGTGCGGCCGGTTTAGATGGGTATGGATTTGTGAAATGCAAGCAGGACCGTCGAGAGCGATCAAGCGAAAACCTTGATCGCCAATAAATGCACCGGATAGAACAGGTAGCCCCAACGCCCCACTGCTGGCACCCGCCAATCATCATGACGCAGCAACAGCAACCCGACCGGAATCGCCAAGGCTGCAGCAATCAGCGTCAGCACGGTAATGGGCGCCAACAGATGTTCCCGCAACCAACTGTTGGTCAGGTTCCCACCCATGGCCAACAGGCAAGTCAACACCCAGGCCGCCCCTCCCTTGCGGCGGGCCATCAACCAGGCGCCCGGTAGCATCACCCCCGGCAGCCCGTACATCAGCTGTTCGCTGAACAACCACCCTGCAAGCAGACCGGCAACGCCAAGCACGCGCGCCGACCTCGACGGATGATGCACGCCCCAGGCAACCAGCAAGCCCAACACCAGGGTCGGCATCACGCTGAACGTTGGCGAACCACTTTCCAGCCAACGGTATACAGGCTCCGACAGCACCGCGAACACCAGCATCAACCCCAGATAACGCAGGTTGCCGCGGGTATACAGCGCCCCGCCCCTGGCACGCCCCACATTCACTGCAATGGCCAGGCAGAACAGCGGAAACGCCAACCGGCCCAGTACGAACAGGCCATCGGCAGCAGGCCACAGGAAACGCAGGTGGTCGGCAACCATGGTCAGCATCGCCGTCCACTTGACCAGGTCCAGCCCGGCTGATCGCATGCCTCAGCGCCCGGACTCGACTGTGGCGGGCCCCAGGTAGCGGTCGGTCCAGGCAGCCAGCGGCAAAGGTGGCTGCTGCTCGACGATCCGTCGCCAGATCAGCATCAGGTCGTCGCCGTTGAACGCCGCCCCTGGTCCAGCGCCCTTCCACATCGACGGCACATCGGCAATCCAGTGCCCCTGGCTGTCACGGTGGGCCATGTTGAAGCGGAACGTGTAGTTCCCCGGAATGCCCATGCGCAGGTCGCTGACTACCAGCGCATCGCCGACCTGGTCGTAGCGCAGCCAGTCATCGGTGAACCAACGCAAGCGCTGGTGCAAAGGGTGCCCGGCCAGCGCTTGCGCCAGTTGCAGATTACGCGGCAAACGCTGCATTTCTGGCGCTTGCTGGTCGAACCCGCTGCTGATGCCTTCGTAGTAATCGCCATCCGGGGTCTTGGCCAGCACCCGCCAGACGAGGCTGTTGAAGGCTATCGGCACGGCACGTACCTGGCTGACGGCGATACCCTGGCGATCGAGGGCAGCCTGGAAACGCTGCTCGGCCGCCATGCGTCCGGCCAGGCCGAAACCCAGGTAGGCTGCGCTGAATACCAGGGCCAAGGTGAGTAGCTGCGTAGCCTTGCGCGTCAGCCCTTTGATGATTGCGTAGATCACCGCGGCCAGCAGCGGCACGGTGTAGACCGGGTCGATGATGAACACCGCTGCCCAGCTTTCCGGGGTGGCCTGCAAGGGCCAGAACAACTGCGTGCCGTAGACCGTGAAGGCGTCGAGCAACGGGTGGGTGACCAGCACCAGCCAGAACGCCAGGAACAGCCTGGGCAAGGTATAGCCTTTGCCTGGCCAGCACTTGTTGACCAGCCAGGCCAGCAGCAAGGCCAGCCCGGTGAGCACGAACAGGGAATGAGAAAAGCCGCGGTGGTAGGTCATCTGCGACACCGGGTCGGCGTAGCGGATGATCACGTCCAGGTCGGGAAGCGTGCCCAGCGCCGCGCCATACAGCAGCGAGCGGCGGCCCTGGATGCGGCCGAGTACGGTACCTTGCAGGGCCGCGCCGAGTACGGCCTGGGTGATGGAGTCCAAGGGTGGCATTCCTGAAAGGGAGGTTTCCGGAAGCTAACTTCATCCGGGCCCAATGCGCAATTCTTCTTGAAGGTGCATCTGTAACGGGCTACCTGCACTGGCCTCATCGCCGGCAAGCCAGCTCCCACCCCGACCGCGTTGACCTCAAGGTATGCGCTATCCCTGTGGGAGCTGGCTTGCCGGCGATGAGGTCAGTGCAGGCAACATAAGACAGCTGCTCCCACCGGGTTTGCACATGCCTCTATGGATGATTCAGAACAACTGCCAGGTGTACACCAGCGTCAAGCGGTTCTCGTCGATGTCGCTGCGGTAGTTGGACCGGGCCATGGCATTGCGCACCCGGATCCCCAGACCCTTCAGCACCCCGCCCTGCACGGCGTAACCGATGTCCAGGTCGCGCTCGCGGTCGCGCCCTTCATAACCCAGCCCGGTGTCGACATTGTTACCGGTGATGTAGCGCACGGTCGCCGTCAGCCCCGGCACACCCATGGCCGCGAAGTTGTAGTCGTAGCGCACCTGGTACGAGCGTTCGTCGGTGTAGGCGAACTCATAGGTCGGTACTTCGTTACCCAGCGGCGAGATGTTGGCGAACACCCGTGGGAAAGGGCTGTCGCCATAGATGCCCTGGTAGCCGGCATGGAAGCTGTGCCCGCCATGCCGGGCAGTGAACATCGAAAAGAACGCCTGGTTGTCGATGTTGCCGAGCAACGCATCGCCATCCTCGCGCGCAGTGAAATACCCCAGGTTCGCGCTGAGCACCCAGTTGCCTACGGGCTTGCTGTGCTTGAGGCCGACAAAGCCCTGTTCATAGATGTCCTCCAGCTGCCCGTACCACAGGCTGACGCTGCTCTGGTTGGCATTGAACGCATAGTCCCCGCCCAGGTAGTTGAAGGCATCGCTTTCTGCCTGGCGCATCGGCACATGGCCGAGCATGGCGTTCATCTTGCCGTCGCCGCCTTCGTTGCGCAGGTGGGTGCTTTTCAGGTGCCCGGCCTGCACGGTCAGCCCGTCGATTTCCGCCGAGCTCAGGCTTGCGCCCTGGTAGGTCGGCGGCAACAGGCGGATGTCGCTGAAGGTCAGCACCGGCAGGTTGGGTTGCAGTTCGCCGACGCGCAATTCGGTCCTGGACAACCGGGCCTTGAAGGTGGGCGCCAGGCGGCTGTATTCGTCGGCGGCGCGGCCATCGCTGTGCACCGGCAGCAACCCGGTGTTGGTGCGGTCGGGGCTGCTGTCGAGCTTGATGCCCAGCAGGCCCAGGGCGTCAACGCCAAAGCCGACCGTGCCCGGTGTGTAGCCCGACTTGAAGTCGAGGATGAAGCCCTGGGCCCACTCCTCGGCCTTGGATTGCCGGTTGGTCCCGACGATGTCGGAGAAGTCGCGGCTGAAGTAGTAGTTACGGGCACTCAGGGTGGCCTTCGAATCTTCGAAGAAGCCGCCTTCGGCGGCCAGCAACGGTTGGCTGAGCAAAGTCAGGCCCAGGGCGACGCAAGGGGTGTGGTTCATTCCGAAGCTCTCTTGATCTTGTTTTTATGGGTAAAGCGTTGGAAGCACGGCGGTTCATGGGGTACGGCGCAGCACCTCCCGGGCACGTGGCTGGCGCAGCCTGAGCAAACCATGGCTCAGCAGGCCGAACAGCAGGCCCCAGAACGCTGCCGACAGACCCAGGAAGGCCACCCCCGAAGCGGTGACCAGAAAAGTGAACAGCCCGGCATCGCGCTCGGTTGGTTCCGCCAGGCTGCGGGCCAGGGCTTCGCTGATGGCGCCATACAGGGCCAGCCCGGCCAGGGCGGCGATCAGGGCGGCGGGGAATGCTGCGAACAGCGACATCAGCGTGGCCCCGGCGATCCCCAGCAGCAGGTACAGCGCACTGCCAGCCACCGCCGCGACATAGCGCCGCCGTGGGTTTTCATGGGCTTCATGGCCAGTGCACAGGCTGGCGGTGACCGCCGCCAGATTCAGCCCGTGGCAACCGAACGGCGCCAGCGCGGCACCGGCCAGGGCGCTGGCACTGATGATCGGGCTGGCCGGCGTGGGGTAGCCGGCGTTGCGCAGCACCGCCATGCCCGGCATGAACTGCCCGGTCAGGGCCACCAGCACCAGTGGCATTGCCAGGCTGAATACCGCTGCCAGGCTGAACTGCGGGGTGACCCACTGCGGCGACGCCAGCTCCAGCACCAACGCCTCGCTACGAAACGCCCCGCTGGCCACGGTCACCACCGTGCCCACGCACAGCACCGCCGCCACGGCGTAGCGCGGCTGCAGCCGGCGCATCAGCACGTAGGTGACGAACATTGCCAGTACCAGCAGCGGTTGCACCGGCAAGGCGCGGAACACCTCGATGCCGAAGCTGAACAGGATGCCGGCCTGCATGCCGGCGGCGATGGAGCCCGGCAGGCGCGCGATGATGCGGTCGAAGGCCCCGCTGATGCCGATCAGCAGCAGGACCAGGTTGGCAACCAGATAGGCGCCAACGGCCTGTTCCAGGCCCAGTTGCGGCAAGGCGGTGACCAGCAGCGCCGAGCCAGGGATCGACCAGGCGATCACCACCGGCACCCGATACCGCAGGCTGAGCAGCGCGCCGAGCACGGCGCTGCCCATGGACACTGCCCAGACCCAGGAGGACAGTTGCCGATGGGACAGGCCGGCGGCTTCTGCGGCGTGGAAGATGATTACCAGGGGGCCTGCGTAGGAGATCATCGTGGCGATGCAGCCGGCGACGATGGCGGACAGTGAACTGTCCTTGATCAGGGTTTTCATGGCACCTCTCGCATCGGTGATGTATGGCAAGGGCTGCGCCCTTGATCGCCGGCAAGCCAGCTCCCACAGGGATCACACAGGTTTCAGCCCTGTGGTGATCCTGTGGGAGCGGGCAAGCCCGCGAAGAAGCCAACCCGGTGGCTCAGGCCTCTTGCAAAGCCCGCGGCCGCCCACTGCGCTGCTCATCGGCACCGCCGTGGGCCCGCTGCAACTGGAAGTCGAACTTCAGTTCGGCATGCCGCCCCGCCTCGCCCTCGACGAACACCACCTCGCCCACCAGCCCATCCCGCGTGGCATAGGCAAAGTCATCCCACAGGTACTTGTCTCCGGCCAGGTTGATCTGCGTGGTCAGGTGTCGGTACCCCGGTGCCGAGATGAAGAAGTGCACATGCGCCGGACGCTGGCCGTGACGGCCGAGCAGGTCCAGGCACTCCTGGGTCGGCCCCTGTGGATCGCAGCCATACCCGGACGGCACGATGGAGCGTGCGCGGTAGCGCCCTTCGCCATCGGTGATGATGCGCCGGCGCAGGTTGTACTCGGACTGGCTCTGGTCGAAGAACGAATAGGTGCCACGGGTATTGGCATGCCACAGGTCGACCGTGGCCCCAGGCAACGGCCGCCCTTGTGGGTCGAGCACCTGGCCCTCGAGGTACATCGGCGTGGCCACGCCCTCCTCGCTACCGTCATCCATGCGCACTTCACCTTCGGCGATGGGCGCACCGGCCACGTACAGCGGGCCTTCGATGGTGCGCGGGGTGCCGCCGACCAGGCCTGCCTGCCGGTCCTTGGCATCCTGCAGCAGGTCGAGGAAGTGTTCGATGCCCAGCCCCGCCACCAGCAGCCCGGCCTCGCCGCGGCCGCCCAGGCGGTTGAGGTAGTCGACGGCATGCCAGAACTCGTCCTCGCTGATTTCCAGGTCTTCGATCAGCCGCGCGGTGTCTTGCAGCAGGCGCTGCACGATGCGCTTCAGGCGCGGGCTGCCGGCATCGTTGCCAAAGCCTGCGGCCTCTTCGAAGAACTGCTGTACCTCGGCAGTGTGGGAAATTTTCACGGTCATGGTGGGATACCTCATGTTGTTGTTCTGGCGTTACGCCTGCGCCGCAATGGCCTGGGCATGCCGACGGCCGCTGGCCAGGTGCACGGCCATGGCCAGCGCGGCAATTGCGCCGGGGATGGCGAAGGCGATGAAATTGAGTTGCAGGGGCAGGTTGATGCCCATCAGCGCACCACCCAGCAGCGGGCCGACGATGGCGCCGTTGCGGCCGATGCCCGAGGCCCAGCCCAGCCCGGTGGAACGCACCGATAACCCGTACAACTGGGCGGCGCCGGCATACAGCAGGATCTGCGTGCCGATGGTGGTGGCGCCGGCAATGAAGATCAGCAGGTACAGCACCGGCATCGGGCTGTTGACGCCCAGCAGGCTGATCGACAGCGCGGCGGCAATGAAGAACGCCACCTTGACCTTGACCAGGTTGTAGCGGTCGCCCAGCCAGCCGCCGAGGATCGCCCCGGCCATGCCGCCGAAGTTCAGCGCCAGCAGGAACGACAGGCTCGAGCCCAGGCTGTAGCCGGCGTTGGCCATCAGCTTCGGCAGCCAGGAACTGAGCGCGTAGACCATCAGCAGGCAGCAGAAGAACGCCAGCCACAGCGCCAGGGTGCGAATGGCCAGGCCATTGCGGAACAGTTCGACTACAGCGGTGAACTTACCTGCCCTTTCGCGGGACAAGCCCGCTCCCACAGGGGCGACCAGTACATCGTCAGGTTGCAGGTCGCAATCCGGGTCCAGCCGCTTGAGGAGCTTGCGGGCCTCGTCGGTACGGCCCTGGCGTACCAGGAAGCCGATCGATTCCGGGAGGTGGTAGAGGATCACCGGCAACAGCAGCAGTGGCACCGCTGCGGCGAAGAACATCGATTCCCAGCCGAAACGCGGCAGCATGAAGATGCCGACACCCGCCGAGAGCATGCCGCCCAGCGAGTAGCCACTGAACATGATCGCCACCAGCGTGCTGCGCAGGCGCTTGGGCGCGTACTCGTTCATCAGTGCCACGGCGTTGGGCATCAGACCGCCACAACCCAGGCCGGCGATGAAGCGGTAGATGCCGAACTCGCTCGGGCTGCTGGCAAAGCCGTTGAGGATGGTCGCCCCGGAGAACAAGGCGAAGCAGATGGCGATGCCCTTCTTGCGCCCGATGCGATCGGCCAGGCTGCCGAACGCCAGGGCGCCGAACATCATGCCGAACAGCGCATAGCTGCCCAGTGCACCGGCCTGCAACGGGGTCAGGCCCCACTCTTTCATGATGACCGGCAGTACCACGCCGTAGATGAACAGGTCATAGCCGTCGAAGATCAGCAGCAGGCCGCACCAGGCCATGACCATCCAGTGGAACGGGGTAAAGCGCGCGTTATCGATGATCGGGTGTACGTCAAGGGTTCGCATGGCATCTGTCGCTCTTGTTTTTGTTGTGAAAGAAAGCTCTTTGCCTTGTGGGTATCGCTCAGCCGAGGTCGCCGCCCCCTACCGGCAAGGTCACGCCGGTGATGTACGAGGCTTCGTCGGAAGCGAGGAACAGGATCGCGCCGACCTGCTCGTCGATGCTGCCGTAGCGGTGCATCAGGCTGCTGTCGAGGGTCTGGTCGACGATCTGCTGGTACCAGTGCCTTTCCTGTTCGGTCTGCTCGGCACTGTTGCGCGGCACGCGCCGGGGTGGGGCTTCGGTGCCGCCGGGAGCGGTGGCGTTGACCCGGATGCCCCGGCCGGCGGTTTCGAAGGCCAGGCACGCAGTCAGCGCGTTGACGCCGCCCTTGGCCGCGCCATAGGGCACGCGGTTGACGCCACGGGTGGCGATGGACGAGACGTTGACGATGGCGCCGCTGCCGCGTTCGAGCATGTACGGCAGTGCGGCATGGCAGCACCACAAGGTAGGGAACAACGAACGGCGTACTTCGGCTTCGATCTGGTCCACTTCGTAGTGCTCGAAGGGCTTGGCCCAGATGGTGCCGCCGACGTTGTTGACCAGGATGTCGAGGCGGCCGAACGCTTCAACCGCGCTGGCCATGACCCGGGCGCAGTCGGCGTGTTGTTCCAGGTCGGCAGTGAGGGTGAGCATGCCCTCGCCGGCCAGTTCGTGAACCAGTTCGGAGCGGTCTACCGCGACCACTTGCGCGCCTTCGGCCTTGAGCCGCCAGCACACGCCACGGCCGATGCCCTGGGCGGCACCGGTGACCAGGGCGACCTTGCCTTGGAATCGGTTGTTCATCTCGATCTCCTACTCAGTCCAGAATTGCCGGGAGGGCTGCGCCCTCCATCGCGACGCAAGGCCGCTCCTACAAGCACCGCGGTCCCCTGTAGGAGCGGCCTTGTGTCGCGAAAGGGCCGCACCGCGGCCCCAGCAATCTGACAGTCAATTGAATGGAGGCCGCCCGCATCGGCACGAGGCAGGCGGCCCCGGCAATACCTCAGGCCGCCGCCGCGAACTTCTCGTAGTAGAAGTTCGCCGGGGTAATGCCCTGCTCGCGCACGTACTGGCTGACCGCCTCGACCATCGGTGGCGGGCCGCACAGGTACACATCCACATCGCCGTCGTTGAGGTGGCGCGGTTCGATGTGCTGGGTCACGTAGCCCTTCTGCGGGTACTGGCTGTCCGGGTTGGCCACGCAGGCGCTGAAGGTGAAGTTGGGGATGCGCGCCGCCAGCGCCTGCAGGCGGTCAAGCTCGACCAGGTCGAAGTCGTTGGTCACGCCGTAGATCAGGTGCAGCGGGTGCTCGCTGCCCTGCTCGGCGATCTTCTCCAGCATCGCCGTGAACGGCGCCAGGCCGGTGCCACCGGCCAGCAGCAACAGCGGGCGCTGGATCGGCCGCAGGTAGAAGCTGCCCAGCGGCCCGGCCAGGGTCATGCTGTCGCCGGCCTTGGCCAGGTTGGTCAGGAAGCTGCTCATCAGCCCGCCCGGCACGTTGCGAATCAGGAAGCTGACCTCGCCGTCCTTCTGCAGCGAGCTGAACGAATAGGCACGGCTCTGCTCGCTGCCCGGCACCTTGAGGTTGACATACTGCCCCGGCAGGAAGGCCAGGCGGCTGAGGGCCTCGCCCTTGATCGACAGGGCAATGGTGCTGGCCGACAGCTGGCGGACATCGCTGATGGCGGCCTCGAAGCTGGCCTGCTCGGTCTTGCACAACTGCGACGAGGCCGGGATGCGGATGACGCAGTCGCTTTCGGCGCGCATCTGGCAGGTCAGTACGTAGCCTTCGGCGACTTCGTCTTCGCTCAGGGCGTCTTCGATGAAGTTGTCGCCCAGGTCATAACGCCCGGACTCGGCCTTGCACTTGCAGGTACCGCAGGCGCCGTCGCGGCAGTCCAGCGGGATGTTGATGCCCTGGCGGTAGGCGGCATCGGCCACGGTTTCATGGCCGGTGGCCTCGATGAAGCGGGTCACCCCGTCTTCGAAATTCAGTGCGATCTGGTAGCTCATGTTGCACCTCGCGGGCGAGCCGGGCCACGGCACGTCGCAGGACGCACCGGGCAGCGCTCGCAAAACCCTGGATCAGATGTGGTAGATGTCGATGACCTGGCGCACGTAGTCGTTCTTTAGCACCACCTTCTTGGCCTTGATCAGCGGCTGCTCGCCGCGCAGGTCGAGGGTGTAGAAGCTGGTGCCGAAGTAACTGTCGGTGGTCTTGTAGCGGAAGCTCAGGGTGTGCCAGTTGAAGCGCACCTGGCAGCTGCCCTCGCCCTGCTCGACGATCTCGATGTTGCTGATGTTGTGCGAGGTGCGGGTGTCGGGCACGGTCGCACTGGAGCGCTCGGTCTTGATGCGGAACACTCGGTCTTCCAGGCCGCCACGGTTGCCGTACCAGATCAGCGAGATTTCGCTTTGTGGGTCTTCGGTAAGGGTGTCGTCATCGTCCCAGCTCGGCATCCAGAAGCTGGCATCGCTGGCGTACAGCTCCAGCCACTGGTCCCACTGGGCATCGTCCAGGTAGCGCGCTTCGCGGTAGAGGAAGTCGCGCACGGTTTCATAAAGGCTCATTGCACGGCCTCCACGGGGATCAGTTGCTGTTCGTCCTTCAGGGCCTGGATCATGGTGTCCTGCCAGTACTTGTGCTGCAGCACGAACAGGCCTTCGTCCTCGGTGCGTACGCCCGACAGCAGCGGCTTGAGTTCGATTTCCCTGGCCGCCTCGTCGGCGCCCTCCACCCAGTGCGCAGCGCCGCGGGACATGTCGTTCCAGCCGGTGCCGCCGCCGTAGCCGGTCTGGCACGAGCGGAACTCTTCCAGGTCATCCGGGGTGGCCATGCCGCTGACGTTGAAGAAGTCTTCGTACTGGCGGATGCGCTTGGCGCGGGCATCGGCGCTCTCGCCTTTCGGTGCGATGCAGTAGATGGTGATTTCGGTCTTGTTCACCGAAATCGGCCGGGCGATGCGGATCTGCGAGCTGAACTGGTCCATCAGGTACACGTTCGGGTACAGGCACAGGTTGCGCGAGTTCTCGATCATCCAGTCGGCACGGGCCTGGCCGAAGTCGGCGGCCAGCTGGTCACGGCGCTCGTAGGCCGGGCGGTCTTCGGGGTTGGCCCAGCGGGTCCACAGCAGCAGGTGGCCGTGGTCGAAGGAGTAGAAGCCACCGCCCTGCTTGGCCCAGGCGCCGGCACTCATGGTCTTGATCTCTTCACCCGCCTCGCGCTGCTTGCGTTGGTTCTGGGTGGCGGCGTAGTTCCAGTGCACGGAACTGACGTGGTAGCCGTCGGCGCCGTTCTCGGCAGTGAGCTTCCAGTTGCCTTCGTAGATGTACGAGCTGGCACCGCGCAGCACTTCCAGGCCTTCCGGCGACTGGTCGACGATCATGTCGATGATCTTGGCCGACTCGCCCAGATGCTCGACCAGCGGCTTGACGTCGGCATTCAGGCTGCCGAACAGGAAGCCACGGTACGACTCGAAGCGCGCCACCTTGGTCAGGTCGTGGGAGCCGTCGCAGTTGAAGCTGTCGGGGTAGCCGGCGTTGCTTGGGTCTTTGACCTTGAGCAGCTTGCCGCTGTTGTTGAAGGTCCAGCCGTGGAACGGGCAGGTGTAGCTGGAGCGGTTGCCGCGCTTGTGCCGGCAGAGCATGGCGCCGCGGTGGCTGCAGGCGTTGAGGAAGGCATTGAGCTCACCGTCCTTGTTGCGCGCGATGAAGATCGGCTGGCGCCCCATGGTCAGGGTGAGGAAGTCGTTTTTCTCGGGGATCTGGCTTTCATGGGCCAGGTAGATCCAGTTGCCCTCGAAGATGTGTTTCATCTCCAGGTCGAACAGGCGTGGGTCGGTGAACATCTCGCGCTTGCAGCGGTAGATGCCCTTTTCACGGTCGTCCTCGAGCAAGGCATTGAGGTAGTCGAATCCCAGGGACATGGCCAGGGTCTCCCTTGTTATTGTTTAGACCTGGTCAGGTTAGGGATTGGTATTGGGCGGGAATATCCGGTTTGTGCGCGGTGCTATCCGTTTTGTGCAGGCTGGTGTTTCTGCGGGGCCCTGGGGGAGCGGGTTCACCCGCGAAGAGGCCGGTGCGGCTCAGCGACGATTACGCAAGGTTTCCGAGGGCAACTCGCCAAACTGCTGCCGATACACCTCGGAAAACCGCCCCAGGTGCATGAAGCCATAATCCATGGCCAGTTCGGTCACGCTGCGTACCGCGCAACTGGCATCACCCAGGCAGGCATGTACCTGCTCCAGCTTGCGCTGGCGCACATACTGCTTGGGCGTGGTCTGCAGATGCCGGTCGAACAATGCATACAACGAGCGCAGGCTCATGCACGCCTGCTCCGCCAGTGCTTCAGCTGTCAGTTCAAGCTTCAGGTTGCGGTCGATGTGGTCGATGATCCGTTCAAGACTTGCACCCGGCGAACCCAGGCTTTCGCGGCGGATATTGGTGCTCATCAAGGTCAGCAGCTTGCTGGCGACGATCTGGCTGTAGTGGCCCTGCACCCTGGGCAGCGAATCGCTCACCTCTGCCTCCTGGCAGACCATGGCCAGCAGGTTGACGAACCCGTCCAGCTCGTCCAGCCGGTAATGGTTGCGCAAGAACCGCACCCCGCCATCCGGGCGGTGCCAGCGCTGTTCGTCGCAGATCGAGTCCAGTAACCGGGTCGGCACCTTGAGGATGAATTTCTCGCAGTCTTCCGAGTAGGTCAGGTCAACCGGGTCGTCGGGGTTGATCAGCAACAGTTCACCTGGCACCAGATGGTGCTCGCGCTTGTGCCCACGCCACAGGCAGTTGCCGTTGAGCAGCACCTGCAGGTGATAGATGGTCTCCAGTGCCGGCGAGGTAACGCGCACGCTGCCGCCGTAGCTGATGCGGCACAGGTCGAGTTCAGCGAACTTGCGGTGGCTGAGGCTGGCTTGCGGATGAGTGGTGCGGGACAGACCGATGCAATGCTGGCCTACGTGCTGGTTCACATAATCGGACACAGCATAAGGGTCGGCGTGATGAAACACGCTACTGCGCTCGCTCAGCAGGCGGCTTTCCATAGGCAAGGCACTCGGATCGTTATTGTTCTGGTCGCCGCCTCCTACGGCCCGGCGGGGCTGTGGTTGCGGTCGTCACGGTCATTCTATCGAGCCGGCTGCGGGTCGCGGGGGCAGGCGACAACCGGTGGATGGGCACACTTAAGCAAAAAGGCGGGGGTTGGGCAATGCGACCTTGGGAATGGATGGGCGGATAGCGGACGTTCATGGCAGGAGAGATGTTCGGTTATCGAACAGTGTTTTCCTGTGCCGGCCTCTTCGCGGGCTTGCCCGCTCCTACAGGATCGCCGCAGCCCTCTGGGCCTGTGCAAGACTCTGTGGGAGCGGGCGTGCCCGCGAAGAGGCCGGCACAAACAGTAGATAACTCAGTGCACAGCCACATCCTGCCGCCCTGCCCACCCTTGGCTCCTTGCCCGGTACTGCCGCGGGGCAATGGCGAACAGCTCACGGAAGCGCCGGTAGAAATGCGGGAAGCTGACAAACCCGCTGGCCACCGCCACTTCGGTCAATGACTTGCTGGTGTGCTGCAGCAACTGCCGCGCATGGGTCAACCGCAGCTCCAGATAGTAACGCGGCGGCGTGGCCTGTACATGCCGGCGGAACAGGCGCTCCAGATGCCGCCTGGACAAGCCGGCATGCTCGGCGATCTCATCGATGCCGATCGGGTCTTCGATATTGGCGTGCATCAGCTCCAGGGCCAGGCGCACGCCGTTGGGCAGGCTTGGGTCGATTTCCGGCGAGCTGGCAGGTGCATCACTCAGTACCCGCGCCCGGTCGCACGCCAGCATCTGCTCCACGGCGCGGCGCAACGCTACGCCACCGCACTGTTCAAGCAGCGCCAGCATCATGTCCAGCGCGCTACTGGCACCTGCGCAGCTCATGCGCCGGCGGTCCAGCACATGGGCCTGGCGGCTGATGCGCACCTTGGGGAACAGCTCGCTCATCATCGCCCGGCCATCGGGGTGGAAGGCGCAATCATGGTCGTTGAGCAAACCGGCTTCGGCCAGGAAGTAGGCACCGTTCCACAAACCGCCCAGCTGGCAGCCGTGCTGGTCGGCCTGACGCAGCCTGGCGCGCAGCAGCGGTGCGGTTTCCAGGCGCACACGGAAGCCGCCGCACACCAGCAGGCAGTCCAGGCCTTGCACCTCCAGGTCGGCCAGTTGAGTGTTGACCGGCAGGGCGATGCCAAGGTCACTCATCACCTGGGGACCCTCACCCACTACCTGAATCTGGAACAACGGCGTGGCACTCATCAGGTTGGCGGTGACCAGGCTGTCCATGGCGGCGGTGAAGGCCATCATCGAGAAGTGCTCGCGCAGGACGAAGGCGACACGCTGGCATGGCATCGACAGCGAAGTGCGGATGGCCGGGTCCAGGTGGGCCAGGTTGGTGTTCTTGAGGATGCTTTCGAAGTGGCTCATGGCTTTAACTCTACTGCGGAAATCGCGGTGGCTTCTTCGCGGGCTTGCCCGCTCCCACAGGGAAACCACACAACTCAAGCCTGTGGTGATCCTGTGGGAGCGGGCAAGCCCGCGAAGAAGCCAGCACTGATGGAACAGGTTACTTGCTGGCCTGTGCAGCCGCGTCACGCGATGCCTGCAGCCACTGGTCGAACTGCTGGCGGTGCGCCGCTACCCATTCCTTGGCATGGCGGGTGATGTCGGCAGGCTTCTTCTCGCCCTGCTGCATCTTCAGGTTCTGGTTGCTCTCGTCGTCGGTGCTGATCTGCACCAGCGACAGGAACTTCAGCGCTGCCGGGTTCTCTTTGGCAAAGTCCTTGTTCAGCACGGCCACCACTTTGTCGATGGCAAAGCCGAGGTTTTTGCCGTGATACATCGTGTCGACATCATTCTTGCCATCCGGCAGGTCGGTCTTCGGCACTTCCAGCCAGACCACGTCCTTGCCCTCGACCAGCACGCTGGCGATCCACTGTGGCACCCAGGTGAAGTAGAAGATCGGCTTGCCTTCCTTGTAACGGGTGATGGTGTCGGCCATCAGCGCGAAGTACGAGCCCTGGTTGACGGTGATGCTCTTGTCCAGGTCGTAGGCTTTCATGTGGTGGGCAATCACCAGCTCGCAACCCCAGCCCGGGTTGCAACCGGTCATGTCGGCCTTGCCGTCACCATCGGTGTCGAACAGCTTGGCGATCTCTGGCTTTTTGAGGTCGGTGATGTACTTGATGTTGTACTGGTCAGCGGTTTTCTTGTCGATCAGGTAGCCTTGGGCCACGCCCGGCAGAATGTCGCCGGTCTTGACCATCACGTCGTCACCACCGGCCTGCTGGTAAAACTGGTTGTGCAATTTGTCCCACAGGTGCACGGTGAAGTCGGCATCGCCGTTGGCCAGGGCCACCATCATCACGCCGTACTCGGTCTCCTTCGGCTCCTGGACCTTGTAGCCCAGCTCGCGCAGGCCTTCCATGGCCACTTCGCCACGGAAGCGCTCTTCGGCGATGGAGGGGAAGATCGGCGTAACCTTCACGCCCTCCCCCGGTTTTTCGGCCGAGGCGTGCGCGCCCAGCGCGGCTGCCACCAGGGTCAGCGCAGTGGCGCATTTGAGGATGCTGCGGGAGAACTTGGATTCGTGCATCGTCGCTTACCTTCTTCTGATTTTTATCTTCAAGTGCGGCAGATCGAACGTCTCAAAAGCCTTGCAGTGCTCAGGCGGTCTTGCGCCGCCCTTGCGGTTGCGCCACGCCACACAGGCGCATGACCACGCCTACCGGGCCGGTGTGGTACCAGCGCAGGCTCGGGTCGGCGCTGGTGCGGGCGCCCATGGCCTGGGTCAGGCGGTCAAGGAAGATCGCCAGCAGCACCAGCCCTACGCCACCGACCGTGGCCAGGCCCATGTCGAGGCGGCCGATACCGCGCAGGACCATCTGGCCCAGGCCGCCGACGGAAATCATCGAGGCGATCACCACCATCGACAGCGACAGCATCAGGGTCTGGTTGAGGCCGGCCATGATGGTCGAGGTGGCCAGCGGCAGTTGCACGCGGGTCAGCATCTGCCGCGGCGTGCAGCCGAAGGCACGGGCGGCCTCGATCTTGTCTTCCGGCACCTGGCGAATGCCCAGGTTGGTCAGGCGCACCAGTGGCGGCAGGGCGAACACGATGGTCACCAGCACGCCGGGCACGTTGCCGATGCCGAACAGCATCACCACCGGTACCAGATAGACGAAGGCCGGCAGGGTCTGCATGGCGTCGAGCAGCGGGCGGATGATGCGCTCCAGGCGGTCGCTGCGGGCACACAGGATGCCAAGCGGTATGCCGATGACCGCGCAGAAGAATACCGAGGTCAGCACCAGCGCCAGGGTGGTCATCGACTCGGCCCATACGCCGATCAGGCCGAGCAGGGTCAGGGTGACGAAGCACAGCACGGCCATGCGCTTGCCGGCCAGCTGCCAGCCCAGCAGCGACGAGAGAATGATGCCGATGGTGGGTGGGATGCTCTGCAGAGTGAACTCGATGCCATTGAGCACCTGGTCGATCGGCCAGCGGATGGCGCGGAACACCTCGCGGAAGTTGTGCACCAGGAAGTTCAGGGTGGCGGTGACCCAGTCGCCCAAGGGGATGGTGGCCGCCTGGAACGGGTCGAGAATGCTGAATTCGGACATGAGGGTGTACCTCTGGGTATTAGTGGCGGCTCAGGGTCTGCAACAGCTCGTTCTTCGACAGCGTGCCCTTGAAGGCGCCCTGGCGGTCGAGCACCGGTACCGGGTACGGCAGGTCGGCCGCCACCCCGAGCACTTCGTGCAGTGGCGTGTCGGTGTATACCGGGCACTGCTCGTGCAGGCTGTAACGCTCACTGGCGGTAGCGCCATTGGCGTCGGTGTCGACCACGCCCAGCAACTGCCCGCGGTCGTCGACCAGGTAGCCGAACGGCACGCCGGCCTGGAAGCTCGGGGCCTTGCCGTTGACCTTGCACACCACCGCCGGGTCGAACTTGGCCACATCACCGGCCTTGAGCACCCGCGAGCTGTCGAAGCTCTTGAAGAAGGTGCGCACGTAGTCGTTGGCCGGCTGGTTGATCAGCTCCTGCGGGGTACCGATCTGCACCACGCGGCCACCTTCCATGATCGCGATGCGATGGCCGATGCGGATGGCTTCCTCGATGTCGTGGGAAATGAAGATGATGGTGCGCTGCTGCTCGGCCTGCAGGCGGATCAGCTCGCCCTGCATCTCGCTGCGGATCAGCGGGTCGAGCGCGGAGAACGCCTCGTCCATCAGCAGGATCGCCGGGTCGTTGGCCAGGGCCCGGGCCAGGCCTACACGCTGCTGCATGCCGCCAGACAACTGGTGCGGGTAGCTGTTTTCATGGCCGGCCAGGCCAACCTGGCTCAATGCTTCACGGGCGCGGCTGTGGCGTTCGGCCTCCGCTACGCCGGCAATTTCCAGGCCGAACGCGGTGTTTTCCAGCACGCTCATGTGCGGCATCAGTGCAAATGACTGGAACACCATGCCCATTTCCTTGCGGCGCACATCCAGCAGGGCTTTGTCGGAGAGCCCGGTGATTTCCTTGCCGTTGAGGTGAATGCTGCCGGAGGTGGGCTCGATCAGGCGGTTGAACAGCCGCACCATGGTCGACTTGCCCGAACCGGACAGGCCCATGATGACGAAGATTTCGCCACGCTTGACGGAAAAGCTTGCATCGAACACGCCGACGACGTGGCCGGTCTTGCTGAAGATTTCGTTCTTGTCGGCCCCCTTGCGGAGCATCTCCATGGCCATGTTCGGGTTGGGACCGAACACTTTGAAGATGTTTTTTACCGAAAGAATCTCATCGGCATGGCTCATACGACCCTCTTTATTATGCTTATTAACCAATCTTTCAACATCGCACTTTCAATAAGGCGGGTAGCGATCAGTGCGAGTACGCTTGGCAGTCCGTTCAAATTCGAACGTGAGTCAAAACCGGCACGCAGAATGTCCTGCTTCAAAATTGTCCGACTATCGATGTCTCGAATGTCGCGCCGTGTGTTTAACGTTAGGCCTTGAACCAGAGCGGGTCCAACGACATTTGTTTCACGCAAACCATTACCTGAAGTTATCAATCAGGACCTGAGCCCCGAGCCAGAGCCTGGCGCAGTGCGCTTGAATGCAGGCGCAGCCTTGTGCTGCGAAGAGACCGGCTCATACACTTGAGCCTTGGGTGCCTGTAGGGGCCCTTTCGCAGCACAAGGCTGCTCCTACAAAGGACCTGCACCCCACCGACATGGTCAGACACTCCGAACCCGATCAGACGCTGATCAAGATGCCCTCGCTGCGTGCGGTCAAAGTCTTCGTCGCCGCCGCCAAGTACCAGAACTTCACCCGCGCCGCCGAGGCGCTGTGCGTGACCCAGGCAGCGGTCAGCCGGCAAATCCGCGAATTGGAAACCTACCTGGGCGCCGAGTTGTTCACCCGCGTGGGCCGTGCGGTGGAGCTGACGGTGGCCGGCTCGATCTTCTTCGATGCGGTGCAGTTGTCGTTCGTCAACATTTCCCAGGCTGCCGAGCGCATTCGCAGCAACACCAACAGCAAGCAGGTGGTCACCCTGTGCTGTTCGCCGGCCTTCGCCGCCTTGTGGATGGGGCCGCGGATGCCGAGGTTCTTCGATGAGAACCCGGACATCGACATCAACCTGGTGACCACGCAGAACTTCCTGGCCATGGAGCCCGGGGTGCGCCCGGACATCTACATCACCAAACTGGGCAAGGTGCAGGCGGGCTACAGCTCGCACCAGCTCAACCACGACGTGATCTACCCGGTGTGCACGCCGCTGTACCTGGCGCAGCACCCAGAGGTGCGTACCCTGCAGGGGCTGCGCGATGGCACGTTGTTGAACCTCAGCCCTTATGGCCGCTCGCAGGTGGCCGAACACGTGGACTGGAACGTCTGGCTGGCGTTCCATGACATCGACCTGAAAAGCCGCGCCAACACCGGCCCGCACTTCTTCAATGCCAACGATTACAACCTGCTGGTGCAGCTGGCCCTGGGTGGCCAGGGCGTGGCGCTGGGCTGGCACCACCTGGTAGAGCCGCTGGTGGCCCAAGGGCTGCTGGCAAGGCCGGTGGAAGAGGAACTGGTGCTCAAGGATACCTTCCACTTCCTGGCGTTCAACGAAGACAAGGACCATGACTCCAGTTGCTGCCGCTTGCGGGACTGGTTGCTGGCGGAGTTTCAGCCGTTGCTGGAGTCGTTGCGTACCCGCTGAATGTCGGTTGCCTGTGCTGGCCCCTTCGCGGGCACGCCCGCCCCCACAGGTACCTCATCGCCCTTCAGGCTGGTGATATCCCTGTGGGAGCGGGCATGCCCGCGAAGAGGCCGGTACAGGCAACCCGGAACCGCCCATTTCACTGCACCGGCAGGAAGTTCATCAACAACAGGCTTTGCGCATAATTCAAGCCAATCCGCCTGTACCGCTCATCCAGCAACTCCGCCAGCAAGTCCAGCCGTGCCACGATCTTGCCGAACTCAACGGCAAAACTCAGGTTGCTGCCCTCTTCCGAGATTTCGTTGGAGAACAACAGCAGCACGCCATTGGCATCCTGCCGCTGGCTCAACATCCAGGTGGCCTTCTCGATATTGCGCGCCGCGTTGTTGATGAACAGCGGGTCGATGGTATCGGTCATGTAGAACTCGGTACGCCCGCCGTGCGCGGTGATCAGCATGCTGCCGATGGCGTAGATGAACGCACCGACCCGGTCACCGCGAAACTCGGGGCTCAGGGCGTAGCTCAAGGCTGCCAGGTCGCGACGGTTGCCTAGTTGTGGCAAGGGCTGGCGTTGCTCGATGGCGATACGGATCTGCCGCTCGGCAGTTGCAGCATCCACGTAGCCGGACAGCTTCCACTGGTTGGGGTTGCGCAGGTAAAGCTTGTTCATCAGCAGGTACAAGCTCTGCAGGTTGTCGCGCATGGACAGCGTGGCCAGACGGTCGACGCTGGTCTGGAACAGTTCGCTGGGCTTGCCGTTGCCGAGCTGGTTGACCATGTCGCGACCCTGCTGCTGGGTGCAGGCGCACAGGCATGTGAGGGCGCCTGCCAATAGCAGGCGGAGGAAGAATTTTGGCTTGCTTGCAACCATCGGCACCGGGTCGATATTCGGCGGCCGCACCGGGGATCAGTGTGGCCTGGCCAAACATAGAGCCCGGAAATTGGAAAAAGTGCGGTGATCGGGGGGGTTGGATACCTGTGCCGGCCTCTTCGCGGGCTTGCCCGCTCCCACAGGGACCGCACAGCCCGCAGCACCTGTGATGAACCTGTGGGAGCGGGCAAGCCCGCGAAGGGGCCGGCACAAGCAACACATGAATCACATGGCGTGACGCAACATCTCCACCACCTGTGCATGCAGCGCCGGGTCACCACAGGCCACCACGCACCCGCCATTCTGCGCGCTGCTGCCATCCCACGCCGTGATCACCCCGCCCGCCCCTTCGATGATCGGCATCAGCGCCTGCACGTCATACGGCTGCAGGCTTGCCTCGACGATCACGTCGACAAACCCGGAAGCCAGCATGCAGTAGGCATAGCAATCGCCACCGTAGCGCATCAGGCGCGCCTTGCTGGCAACGGCCTCGAACGCAGCCTTGCGCGCGGCGGTATCGAACATGTCCGGGGTGGTGCACATCAGCGTGGCCGAGGCCAGGTCGGCACAGGCGCGGGTCTGCAACGGCGTACCGCTGCGCCAGGCGCCTTCCGGTGTGCCGACAAAGCGTTCGCCGGTGAACGGCTGGTTCATCACCCCTACCACCGGGCGCGTGCCGTCGTTCAGGGCAATCAGCGTGCCCCACAGCGGCAGGCCGGTGATGAAGGCACGGGTACCGTCGATCGGGTCGAGCACCCAGGTCAGCGGGCTGCTGCCGACTGCCACGCCGGCCTCTTCACCGAGGATGCCGTGGTCGGGATAGCGGGCCTGGATCAGCTCGCGCATGGCGTCCTCGGCTGCCTTGTCGGCCACGGTCACCGGGTCGTACAGCCGCCCCCCCTTGTCCTCGACGTCCAGGCTGGCGCGAAAGTATGGCTTGATCGCCACGGCAGCAGCATCGGCCAGCTGCTCGGCGAAGGCGCGGAATTCACCGATCTGTTCAGCACTCAGGGACATGGGGCGGGCCTCGTGAAAATGATGGGGCCCGCATCATACCCGACACACCGTGCCGCGCCAGCCTCCGTCGGCTGCTCATGCGGCCCTGCGCGGTCTAGACTGAACAAGACCAGATCACCGGGGGGCTGCCACACGTGGAGGTGTGAGATGAGCCAGTTCAAGCGTCTGTTCGTCATGCTCGGCCCGCAGATGCGCCACACGCCGGCGCTGCAACGCGCTGCGGCATTGGCGGAATCCAGCGGTGCCTTGCTGGATATCAACGTGTTCGTCGACGATGTCGACACCTTCGGTTTGATGAGCGATAGCCGCGAGCGTGAGCGGCTGCTCAGCGACAACCGCCAATGGCTGGCGGACGAAGCCGAACAACTGGCCAACGCCGGCCTGGATGTGTCTACCGAACTGCTGCTGACCCGCGACCCGCTGGGCAGCGTGCTGGAGCGGGTGGAACGGCTGGGTTGCGACCTGTTGATCAAGGACGTGCAGCACGAACCGGTGCTCAAGCGCCTGCTGGTAACGCCACTGGACTGGCAGTTGCTGAAGGACAGCCCGGTCGCCGTGCACCTGGTCAGCGATATCCGCCTGCCCCTGCCCCGGCAGATTGCCGCCGCGGTGGACCTGAACAGCCATGGCGCCGGCGAGCACCTGGATGAGCAGGTGATCCATTGCGCCCATGCCCTGGCCCTGCAGTGCAATGCCGAACTGCACCTGCTGCATGTGTGTGACGCGGCCAAGACCCACATTGCCGACTTCGGCGCCGGCACAGTGACCATGCCCGGCTTCGATGTCAGCGTGCGCACCGCGCAGCGGGCGGCGTTCAACCGGCTGGGCGACCACCACCAGATCCCGCTGGAGCGCAGGCACTTCCTGGAAGGGGCCGCGATCAAGGTGATTGCCCAGTTCGTCGGGCATAGCCGGGCGGATGTGATCGTGATGGGCAGCCACCGGCATGACGCCATGCAGACGTTCCTGGGCGGGACCACGGCGCATGTGCTGGAGCACCCGCTGTGCAATGTGCTGGCGATCAAGGCGGTTCGTTGAGTGCTGGTATACCTGCACCGGCCTCTTCGCGGGTGAACCCGCTCCCACAGGTATCCCACTGACCTCAGGCCTGGAGCCCCCTGTGGGAGCGGGTTTACCCGCGAAAAGGCCAACACGGATTTCAGTCTTGGTATCTGGTACACCAGTGCCACACAAAAAGAATGCATTTGATAATGATTCGTAGTAGCTTCTCGGCGCTTGCCCACCCTACCCTCAGCGCCCTACTCCAGGATCGTACCGTCGATGCGTCGCACGTTCGTTTCGCTTTGTGTGCTTCATGCTGTCTCCCCGCTGGCCTTTGCCGAGCCTGAACCGCTCAGCGAACCCGCCCAGATCGAACTCCAGGCCCTGAACATCACCAGCAGCGCCGACAGCGAACGTGCCGATGGCCCGGTCGAGGGCTACAAGGCTACCCGCTCGGCCAGCGCCACCCGCACCGACACCGCCCTGCACGAAACCCCGCAATCGGTCAGCGTGGTGCCCAAGGATGTACTGGAAGATACCGGCGCCACGCGCCTGCAGGACGGCCTGGACTACGCCGGCGGTGTCGGCCGCGCCAACAACTTCGGCGGCCAGGGCCTGACCACCTTCACCGTGCGTGGCTTCACCACCGGGGAGTTCTACCGCAACGGTTTCCCGATCAACCGCGGCTACCCCAACGCCCCCGACGCCAACACCGTCGAGCGCCTGGAAGTGATCCGTGGCCCGGCCAGCAGCCTGTACGGCCGTGGCGACCCCGGTGGCACCTTCAACGTGGTCAGCAAGCAGCCGCTGCCAGAGTCGAAAGTTACCCTGGGCAGCCAGTTCGATGACCAAGGCATGCACCGTGCGACCCTGGACGCCACCGGGCCGCTGAACCAGGACGGCTCGCTGGCCTACCGCCTGAACCTGCTGGGCGAAGGCGGCGAAAGCTTCCGTGACGACGTGGAAAGCGAGCGCTATGACGTGGCGCCGGTGCTCAGCTGGCAGGTCAACGACAGCACGAAGATCGTCTTCGAGGGCGACTTCATGCGCAACAACCACCCGCTGGACCGTGGCCTGACCCGCTACGCCACCCAGACTGGCAGCGCCTCGCGCGACACCTATATCTGGGAAAAAGGCAGCGACAACCTTCTGCACAACGACAACAACATGGCTCAGGTGCGTTTCGAACACCTGCTCAACGACAACTGGACGCTGGGTGGAGGCTTCCAATACCTTGACGGCTCGCTCAAAGGCAATGCTGTAGAGGCCACCAGTGCCCCTGCAGATGGCCATACCCTGCAGCGCAACTTCAATTACCGCAAGCTGGAGTGGACCGACCGCGACTGGCAGCTGAACCTCACCGGGCATTTCGATACAGGCGCGTTCAGCCACACCCTGCTGACCGGCGTCGAGTACGAGAACTACCACTACAGTTCGATCATTCGACGTTCCACCGCGCCCTACACGATTGATATCTACAACCCGGTACTAGGCCAGCCGAGGCCGGAGCTGGCAGCGGTACCAACCACCTGGGACAGCGAGAAGCTCGAGACCTGGGCGTATTTCATCCAGGACCAGGTGGCCCTGACTGAGCGCTTGAAGGCACTTGCAGGTGTACGCTTCGAGCGTTTCGAGCATGACTACGACGACAAGCGGTCCGCAAACCGAGATTTCAGCAAAGGCGAGAATGGCGTCACCCCGCGCGTTGGCCTGATCTACGACCTGACCGAAACTGTCGCTGTCTATGCCAACACCGCCCGTTCGTTCAAGCCCAACAGCGGCGCCAGCCTGCAAGGTTCGGGCTTCGACCCGGAGAAAGGCAAATCGTATGAGCTGGGTGTCAAATGGGAAGCGCCGGACCGTCAGCTGAGCGTTGACGCGGCGATCTACCACATCGTCAAGGAAAATGTGCTGACACGCGACCCGGCGGACCCCAACTACAACCTTGCCGCTGGCGAAGTGCGTAGCCGTGGCCTGGATATCAACATCGCCGGCAATGTCACGCCAGAGTGGCGGGTGATCGGTGGCTACGCGTATGTCGACGCTGAGGTGACCAAGGACAACCGCCTGCCCACTGGCACCCGACTGGCGAACATTCCCAAGAACAGCGTCAGCCTGCTCAACACCTACGAATTTCAGGACGGATTGGCCAAGGGCCTTGGGCTGGGTGTCGGGGTGAAGTACGTCGATGACCGCAATGGCCAGACAGAGGCGGTGACTTACAACATGGACCAGTACACCGTTGTCGACCTGCTGGCCTTTTACAAGGTCAACGACAATATTCGCCTGAACCTGGACCTGAAGAACCTGTTCAACAAGGAATACGACGAGGGAGCATTCAACTTCTACGCCTACCCAGGCGCGCCGCGGACGGTGCAAGCTGGGGTTTCGTATACCTTCTGACAGTTATTGGGGCTGCTTTGCAGCCCATCGCCGGCAAGCCAGCTCCCACCTCGACCGCATCGTTTCAGCCATACGCAGTCCCTGTGGGGGCTGGCTTGCCGGCGATGGGCCGCAAAGCGGCCCCCGGGGGGTCAGAACCCTTTGCTGTAGAACAGCGAGTACGACTCGATGCCGTCGTTAGGCTGCTTGAGCCCCGCGTTGGAGTAGTGCATCGCGCGGATCCCCACCTTCTGCTCCCCCGGCAGTTTCAGGCCGAAGCCGATGCGGTCTTCGAAGTTGACCGACGAGCCCAGACGCTGGTCGCCCACGTCGGTCTTGGAAAACGCCGCCAGGCCAATGCCGGCTTCGATGTACGGGGTATAGGTGAAACCGCTGAACTCGTAGGTGAACACCGGGCTGAACGACAGCGAGTGCGCGCCACTGGCCTCACCGCCTTCCCAGTAGGTGTAGGCCGCATCCCAGTACCCGGTCAGATGACCGGTGCTGCTTTCCAGCCATTTCTTGTCCCAGTCGAACGACAGGCCGATACGGTAGGTCATGTCACCTTGGCCAGTGGCGCCGACGGCGCCGGTCACCTGTGCTGCCTGAGCCAGATTCGTTCCGGCAAAGGCCAGCACTGCAGCAGCCAGCGAAGCTGCTAGACGGGTTTTCATCAATGACTTCTCCTGATGGTCTATACGGCAAGTGGGGGCTTGGGCCCCTCGATCTTATGTGGTGACCGGATGCATCCAGACCGGTCACACGAAGTAATACTTTTCTGATTATCGACCAGATAAACACAAAGTTGAAAGTGAATTGCCACCATTGGCTAATACCCTGCGCCAGCATCTGCCATGCCGAACAGCAGCGGTCAGTCGTATTCCGCCTCTTCGTGTTCGCCCAGCAGGCGCCTTTGCCTGGGGGTGGCTTCCTCCAGCACCTGCGGGTTGAAACGCCAGTTCAGGTACGGCGAAAACTTCTGCGCGACCATGCGCCGGCCATAGTGCACTTGCAGCATGTCGCGCTCGCGTGACTGGGTGCAGTTGGCCCCGCCGCTGTGCCAGACATCGCTGCGAAACACCAGCGCGTCCCCTGCCTTGCACAGCACCGGCTGGGCCTCACGGCCCTGCCAGTGTTGCTCGCCAGCCTGCGGTGGCCGCGCCGCGCGGTGGCTGCCGGGCACAATCCAGGTCGGCCCGATGTGATGGTCGATATCGCTCAGGTACAGCTGCGCAGTCAGGATCTGCGGGGGCTGGGTGAAGTCGCCGCGCTCGCTGAGCCAGTCGGGCAACTGCATGGGCAGATGGTCCAGGTGCAGGGCCACGCCGGGGTAGCCCGGGTGGCTGCGCCAGGCGGTCTGGCCGATCACATGGCAGTCGGCGCCCAGTGCCGCTTCGGCCAGGGCAATCAGCGGCGGCAGGTCGAGAAAGGGCAACCACAACGGGTTGCGGTTGAACACGCACTTGTAGTGCTCCAGCAGCCCCTGGTAATCCCAGTGGATGGGCTGCAGGTCATCGATGGCGCAGCGCAGCAAGGCGATACGCAAGGGTTCGAGCACACCGGGGAGCAACACATAGCCCCGCTCGTCCAACATCTCCAGCTGAAGGTCCAGGCTCATGGCGATGCGCTCCTATCAGGCAGGAGCACATCCGTACTCCTGCCCGTTTTTCCATCAACGCCAGTTCAGGTTCACGGTCGCGGGGGTCTTGCCATTCACGGTCACCAATTGCTGCACCGTCTCACCCTGGGCGTTGCCAGTCACTTTGTATTTGCCGGGAGGCAACTGCACATACAGCAGCGGCCCGGCATCCGTAAGGCTGAGCACGGGCTGGCCCTGTGCATTCTGGATGTCGACGGTGACACCGCTCTGGAACTTGCCTTCCGGGCCGGTGGAGAGTTCCACGTGCAGGTCATAGCCCGGGGTCTTGCGCAGGGCGTTGGCTTCATCCTGGCCGATGCCGCCTTGCAGGTAGCGGACGCCGTTCTGCTCCTGCTGTTGCAGTTGCACGGCCTGCATGTCGATAGGGGCATTGAGGTCGGCGGCGGCCGCCAGGGTCCATGGCAGCGCCAGGGTGATCAGCAGCGCCGCGCCGAGGGCATAGTGATGGTTACGCATGGTACGACCCTCCTTTCGAGGATGGCTTACCTATTATCTGATCCTTCGGGCGTAACGGCGTTCGTGCTGATGCATGGTCGTCTTGATGAAATTCGCATCAATGGTGTGAATATTGTGCTGGAACATCAGGTTGCGCGCCCTTCCTCGAGCAGTTTCACGAACATGCTCAAACTGCGCGATACCGTGCCCCGGCGCCACACCAGCCAGGTCTTCAGGTAACGGAAATCCTCCGACATCGGCCAGGCACTGACGGTGCTGCAACCGGGCATGTTGTCGAGCATGCTGCGCGGCATCATCGCCAGGCCGGCGCCGGCGCTGACGCAGGCCAGCATGCCGTGGTACGACTCCATTTCGTGGATCTTGCCCGGCACCGCCTGGTCCTGCACGAACCAGTTCTCGAAGTGGTGGCGGTACGAACAGTTGGCGCGGAAGGCGTAGATGCTTTCGCCGTTGACGTCCTGGGCGCGGGTTACCGGGGCGTGGTTGAGCGGCGCGATGACCATCATTTCTTCCTCGAACACCGGCATGCCTTCCAGCGTCGGGTGCAGCACCGGCCCGTCGACGAACGCCGCCACCAGGCGGCCAGACAACACGCCTTCGAGCATGGTCCCGGACGGCCCGGTGGACAGGTCCAGGTCGACCTTGGGGTAGCGCTGGTTGTAGGCCGCCAGCAAGGCCGGGATGCGCACCGCGGCCGTGCTTTCCAGCGACCCCAGGGCGAAGGTGCCTTGCGGGTCTTCACCGGCCACGGTCAACCGCGCCTCATGCACCAGGTCGAGGATGCGCCGGGTGTATTCGAGGAAGTTCCAGCCTGCGGGGGACAGGCGCAGGCGGCTCTTCTCGCGGATGAACAGCTCCACGCCCAGGTCCTCCTCCAGTTGCTTGATACGCGTGGTCAGGTTCGACGGCACCCGATGGATATGCTGCGCGGCGGCACTGATGCTGCCCTGCTCTGCCACGGCCTTGAAGATCTCCAGTTGCACCAGGTCCACAGCCTTTCTCCAAACGTGAATGTTTCGCTCATTATTATTCAGTTTTCATTAAAGCCATAGCCCACTAGTCTGGCGTCACGGTTCAACAACAACGAGAGTGTCCCGCCATGAGCGCGATCAGCAGCCTGACCCACGCCATCTCCCTCGACCCGTACAGCGGCGAGCAGATCGGCGCCTACCCGTTCGACACCGACGCCGCACTGGAAGCGGCGCTGCAACGCGCCAAGGTTGGCTACCGCCAGTGGCGCCAGGTGTCGCTGGGTCAGCGCAGCGAGTACCTGCTTGCCCTGGCCAGCACCCTCGAAACCAAGGCCGAAGCCTTCGCGCAAATGATCAGCCGCGAAATCGGCAAGCCTGTCGCCCAGGCCCGTGGTGAAGTCAGCAAGTGCGTCGGCCTGTGCCGCTGGTACGCCGAACATGGCCCGGCCATGCTCGCCGCCGAGCCGACCCAGGTCGAGAAAGCCCGCATCGAATACCGCCCGCTGGGCCCGATCCTGGCCGTGATGCCTTGGAACTTCCCGGTCTGGCAGGTACTGCGCGGCGCCGTGCCGGCGATCCTGGCCGGCAACACCTACGTACTCAAGCACGCGCCGAACGTGATGGGCAGCGCCTACCTGCTGGGCGAGCTGTTCAAGGATGCCGGCCTGCCGGAAGGCGTGTTCGAAGTGCTGAACGTGACCCCGGACGGCGTCACCCGCGCCATCAACGACCCGCGCATCGCCGCCGTGACCCTGACCGGCAGCGTGCGTGCCGGCATGGCGATTGGTGCGCAAGCCGGCGCGGCGCTGAAGAAGTGCGTGCTGGAGCTGGGCGGTTCCGACCCGTTCATCGTGCTGGCCGACGCCGACCTGGATGCCGCCGTGAAAGCAGCCGTGATCGGCCGTTACCAGAACACCGGCCAGGTCTGCGCTGCGGCCAAGCGCCTGATCGTCGAGGAAAGCATCGTTGACGAATTCACCCGCAAGTTCGTCGAGGCCACTCGCGAGCTGAAGGTCGGCAACCCGCTGGAAGAAGGTACCTACATCGGCCCGATGGCCCGTTACGACCTGCGCGACGAGCTGGATGGCCAGGTCCAGGCGACCATCGCCGAAGGCGCCACCCTGCTGCTGGGCGGCCACAAGGTCGATGGCGTTGCCAACTTCTACGCGCCGACCGTGTTCGCCAACGTCACCCCCCAGATGACTGCGTTCAAGCAGGAGCTGTTCGGCCCGGTGGCGGCGATCATCAGCGCACGTGATGCGGAGCATGCGGTGGAGCTGGCCAACGACAGCGAGTTCGGCCTGGCCTCGACCATCTACACCGCCGACTACGCGCTGGCCGAGCGCATGACCGCGGCGCTGGATACCGGCGGCGTGTTCATCAACGGCTATTGCGCTTCCGACCCCCGCGTGGCGTTTGGCGGGGTGAAGAAGAGCGGCTTCGGGCGTGAGCTGTCGCACTTTGGTGTGCGTGAGTTCACCAATGCCCAGACTGTGTGGCTGGACCGTAACTGATTCATGCCCCTGGGGCTGCTTTGCAGCCCTGTGGGAGCGGGTTTACCCGCGAATCAGGCGACACGGTGCCCGGCACCGGCTGCGCCGGTGTTCGCGGGTGAACCCGCTCCCACAAGGACTTTGAAGGGCTGAAAAAGCGGCCCCAGGGCTCAATCCCGAACCTGGTCCTTGACCCAGTCCAGCATCCCCCCCGGCACGATCAGTTCATGCCGCGCCCGCGAACAGGCGGTGTACAACCCCGCCAGCATCCGCGCCCGTTCATTGCGGTTCCCGGCCACCTGCGGCGCTACCATCAGCTCCGGCGACACCATCACCCGGGCGAACTCCATGTTCTTCACATCCCGCACCCGCCCCAGGAACAGCTTGGGCGCCTTGTCCCAACGGTAACGGCTCTTGGCCCTGGCGAAGTGCTCTGGCGTGTAACCCTTGCGCAGCATGTTGGCCACGGCGACGAACGCCTTGTCATCACCCTTGTCCTGCTCCAGCGCCTGCCAGCTGGCATAGCGGAACAGCATCGGGTGACGCGGCCGGGTGCCATGGCGGTACAGCTCGATGCAGTCTTCGACGAACAGCTCGAAGTCCTTGCGCGCGCTTTTCAGCAGCACGAACGGCACACCCTGGTGGGTCAGGCGCTGGAACCAGCCAAACAGGCCCCATTCATCGTCGACGATCAATGCCGTGGGCTGTTCCGGCACCGTTACCGCATCGAAGAAGCTGACCCGCGTGTAATGCTCGGCGCTGCCGCTGAAAGCTGCCTGGATCGCCGCCGGGTGGGCCTGGATCAGCGGGTTGAGCACGTTGTCCATCGCCGGCCCGGCCCGCAGCGAGTGGTCGATGTAACGCTGGCGGATGAAGTCGCCATGGTGCGCGCTGAGGCCGTTGAGGTTCTGCAGCTCGTCACCCAGGGCAATGATCGACTGCGGGCTGCGGTCGAGCACGGCAAGCATCGGTGCCGACAGCTCGTGGGCCTCGTCGACGATGACATGGGTGTAGCGGCTGTCGATCACATGACCGGTCAGCGACAGCAGTTTGACCCGGTGGTAGTCGCGCACCGGCAACTGGATTTCCCGTGCCGACGGGCGAATCAGCTCCTGCCAGTACAGCCGTGCCTTTTCCAGCAACACTTCCTGGTCCAGTGGCGTGGTCCCCGGCCCGGCCCAGGGCAGGTGGTGCAACTGCAGCTGGGTGTCGGCGCTGTGGCAGAACGTGCGCACCGCGCGGACGCATAAGGCAACCACATCGCGCGCGGCGAGCGGGCCGATGTCGGGGATGGCCAGCCAACGTACCACCTGCGCATCCTGCGGGCGCCACGAAAGCTTGGTGCGATACGGGTCGCGCAGGCGCCAGCCATTGCTGGTGAGGTCGCGGTTGAGCAGCTCGTCGGCCAGCTGGCCGAAGGTCAGTGCGGTGTAGGCGGCGGCATCCTTGACCCGCGCCTGCAGCGCGCGCAGCTGGCCTTCGGTCAAGGCCAGCAACAGCGTGCGCTGCGGCTCGAGCAAACGGGCGAACTGGTGAATCAGGAAGGTCTTGCCGGTGCCGGCAAAGCCCTGAACCGCCACCGACTCATCGATACCACTGAGGAATTCGCGCAGCAGGCGGTTCTGTTGGTCGCTGAGCATCAGGTCGCTGGCCAGGGAAGGCAGGTACACCGGGTGCAGCGGGGTTGCCCGCTGGCGGTAGCTGTCGGCGAACTGGAAGTTCCACTGGCCCTCGGCGTCCAGCAGTTCGTCGGCCTGGTACTCCACCTCGGTCGACAGCAGTGCGATACCGTTTTCGCCCAGCATGCCCAGGCCCATGGCGAAGGCTTCGCGATCGAAGTGCTGCGCCACCTGGCCCGGGAAGCGCCCCGGCGCGGCGCTTTCGACCTCGTTGGCAATGCGCACTATTTCGGCAAAGCGGCGTTCCTGCGCATCCGCCGAGGCGGTGGCGGGCTGGCGCGGCAGGTTCTGCACGAACAGCACTGCGGCGGCGTCGAGGACGCTGGCGGTGGTGAAGAAGTCGGTGGTGGGCTCGCTGGCGAGGCGGTCGGCCTGGTCGCTGGGCAAAGGCAGGTAGAACATCGGCACCTCGGGTGGAATCAGGGCGGCACGATAGCAATTTTCGCTGTGGAATGCTGGGTTGTGTATTGCCTGGGCCGGCCTTTTCGCGGGCTTGCCCGCTCCCACAGGGACCTCACAACGCCTGGCACTGAGGTGACCCTGTGGGAGCAGCTACACCACCAGAATCAGCCCCTGCCCCGCTTCAAGGTCTCGCTGGGAAACTCCTTGAACAACTGCCGGTAACTCTCTGAAAACCTTCCCAAATGCCAGAACGACCAACGCATTGCCACCTCGGCCACCGTCACTTCACCGCCGTGCAGCAGATCGCGCCGCGCACCGTTCAGCCGGCGCAGGCGCAACCAGTGCGCCGGCGGCATCCCGGTATACGCCTTGAAGGCTTGCTGCAACTGACGCAGGGAAACCCCGGCAACATCCGCCAGCTCCACCAGGTTCAGCGTCTCCTCCGGGCAGTCGGCCGCCCACTCGCTCACCCGGCGCATGATCGCCCGTTCCTCGTCACGCCGGCCCAATGCCACGCCCTGCAGGCGCTGGCAGGCGTTGTCGAGGATGAACAGGCAGTCTTCCAGCAGTTGCTCCGCCAGGGCCTGCCCCTGCAGCGGGCAATCCGCCTGGCCCAGGCGGGTCAGCGTCGCGCTCAGCCAGCTGCCGAACAGCGCGTTCTGGCCGCTGCCCAGCGGCACCATGAACAACCCTTCCAGGCGCTGCGGGTCCAGCCCGTGGCGGGCCAGGAAGGCCTGGTCGAACACGACCGCCACTTCCTGGTAGTTCTCCGGGGTGATCCAGATGTTGCGGCTCTGTTCGTTCAGCAGGTACAGGCTGTTCTCGCTGCGGTCGAAGCAGAACGCCAGCGAACCGCTGGGTGCGCGGAAAAACTGCTCCACCCGGGTGTTCAACCGCTCCTCGTAGACCTCCACCCCGTCCAGCCCCAGGCAACGCAGCTCTCCGCTGAAATGCCCGGGCGACATCTGCCGGTACTGCTGCTGCCACCCAGGGGTGGCACGTACTTGTTCGGTCACGTCGGTGGTGTGGAAAGCCTGGACTTGCAGGGCATTGGCGGTTGTCACGCTCGGTCCTAGTTGCACTCTTTTGGTGCATTCATTGCCGGAGAAAGTGGATAGATCAGCCATGCGGGCTGCGACCAAGATAGTCTCCAGCGCGTCACCTGGGAAGCGGGACGCCTTCGAAACCGTAGAACGGTTTACGCTGGCACGCTTGCTCCCACACTAAAACCCAACCAAGAGGTCTGTATGAACGCCCCCTTCGATCAGCTGTCCACCTGGCTGAAAGAACACCGGATCACCGAAGTCGAATGCGTGATCAGCGACCTGACCGGCATCGCCCGCGGCAAGATCGCGCCCACCGCCAAGTTTCTCCACGAGCGTGGCATGCGCCTGCCCGAGAGCGTGCTGCTGCAGACGGTCACCGGCGACTACGTTGACGATGACATCTACTACAACCTGCTCGATGCCGCCGACATCGACATGGTCTGCCGCCCAGACCCGAGCGCCGTGTACCAGATCCCGTGGGCGATCGAGCCGACCGCGATCGTGATCCACGACACCTTCGACAAGCAAGGCAACCCCATCGAGCTGTCGCCGCGCAACGTGCTGAAGAAAGTGCTCAAGCTGTATGCCGACAAAGGCTGGCAGCCGATCGTGGCACCGGAGATGGAGTTCTACCTGACCCAGCGCTGCGAAGACCCGGACCTGCCACTGCAAGTGCCGCTGGGGCGTTCCGGCCGTGCCGAAAGCGGCCGCCAGTCGTTCTCGATCGATGCCGCCAACGAATTCGACCCGCTGTTCGAAGATGTCTACGACTGGTGCGAGATCCAGGGCCTGGACCTGGACACGCTGATCCATGAAGACGGCCCGGCGCAGATGGAGATCAACTTCCGCCACGGCGACGCCCTGGACCTGGCCGACCAGATCACCGTGTTCAAGCGCACCATGCGTGAAGCCGCGCTCAAGCACAACGTGGCCGCCACCTTCATGGCCAAGCCGATCACCGACGAGCCCGGCAGTGCCATGCACCTGCACCAGAGCGTGGTCGACATCGCAACCGGCAAGCCGATCTTCGCCAATGAAGACGGCAGCATGAGCCAGCTGTTCCTGTACCACATCGGCGGTTTGCAGAAGTACATCCCCAAGCTGCTGCCGATGTTTGCGCCCAACGTCAACTCGTTCCGCCGCTTCCTGCCGGACACCTCGGCACCGGTGAACGTCGAGTGGGGTGAAGAAAACCGCACCGCCGGCCTGCGCGTGCCCACCTCCAGCCCCGAGGCGATGCGCGTGGAAAACCGCCTGCCGGGCGCCGATGCCAACCCGTACCTGGCCATCGCCGCCAGCCTGCTGTGCGGCTACCTGGGCATGATCGAGCGCATCGAGCCCAGCGCACCGGTGCAGGGCCGTGCCTACGAGCGGCGCAACCTGCGCCTGCCGATCACCATCGAGGACGCCCTGCAGCACATGGAAGACTGCGAGACCGTGCAGCAGTACCTGGGCAAGCAGTTCGTCCAGGGTTACGTAGCGGTCAAGCGCGCCGAGCACGAGAACTACAAGCGCGTGATCAGCTCGTGGGAGCGTGAATTCCTGATGCTGAGCGTCTGATCCACCCAAGGGGTGCTTTGCACCCCATCGCCGCGGTTCGTCGCCACGACAAGCCGGCTCCCACAGGTTCTCCATGAACCTGAAGCCTGTGCTGTACCTGTGGGAGCCGGCTTGCCGGCGATGGGCTGCAAAGCAGCCCCAACACACCGAACGCCAAGAACAAGACCAACGAGGTGTCCCCATGCGTCATCTGCAAACCCTGATCCCCACCGCATTCGCCCTGCTGTTCGCCACCACCACCCAGGCCACCCCCTCGGTCAGCGTTTACAACTGGACCGACTACATCGGCGACACCACCGTGGCCGACTTCCAGGCCAGCAGCGGGATCAAGGTGGTCTATGACGTGTTCGACTCCAACGAAACCCTGGAAGGCAAGCTGCTGGCCGGGCGCACCGGCTATGACGTGGTGGTGCCATCCAACCACTTCCTCGCACGCCAGGCCCAGGCCGGTGCCTTCCTGCCGCTGGACCGCAGCAAGCTGCCCAACTGGCAGCACCTGGACCCCAAGCTGCTCAAGCAGCTTGAGCAGAACGACCCTGGCAACCAGTACGCCGTACCCTACCTGTGGGGTACCAACGGCATCGGCTACAACATCGACAAGGTCAAGGCGGCCCTGGGCGTCGACCATATCGATTCATGGGCGGTGCTGTTCGAGCCCGAGAACCTGAAAAAGCTCAAGCAGTGCGGCGTGGCGTTCATGGACTCGCCCGACGAACTGTTCCCGGCCGTGCTCAACTACCTGGGCATGGACCCGCGCAGCGAAAAACCGGCCGACTACGCCAAGGCGGAAGCCCGCCTGCTCGAACTGCGCCCCTACATCACCTACTTCCACTCCTCCAAGTACGTTTCCGACCTGGCCAATGGCGATGTCTGCGTGGCCTTCGGCTACTCCGGCGACGTGTTCCAGGCCGCCAACCGCGCCGTGGAGGCGAAAAACGGCGTGAAAGTCGCCTACAGCATTCCCAAGGAAGGCAGCAACCTGTGGTTCGACCTGCTGGCCATCCCCAAGGACGCCAACAACCCCGAACAGGCCCTGGCGTTCATCAACTACCTGCTCGACCCCAAGGTGATCGCCAAGGTCAGCGCCACGGTCGGATATGCCAACGCCAACCCCGATGCCCAGGCCTACATGGACGCGTCGCTGGTGAAAAACCCCGAGATCTACCCACCCCAGGACGTGCTGGACAAGCTGTACATCTCCAGCACGCCGAGCCCGAAGATCATGCGCGTCATGACCCGTTCCTGGAGCAAGATCAAGTCCAACCGCTGAGTCGAGAACGCCCATGTCTTTCACTACCCAACACACCGCTTCGTACTATGCCGCCACGGCACGCGATGCAGCGCCCTATCCCAGCCTGGACGGCGAACTGAGCGCCGATGTGTGCGTGGTCGGCGGCGGGCTGACCGGGGTCAATACCGCCCTGGAACTGGCCGAACGCGGGCTCTCGGTGGTGCTGCTTGAAGGCCGGCGCATCGGCTGGGGCGCCAGCGGCCGCAACGGCGGCCAGCTGATTCGCGGCATCGGCCATGACGTCAGCGGCTTTGCCCGACATGTCGGCCAGGACGGCGTGCACTACCTGAAACAGGCCGGCATCGATTCGGTAGCGCTGGTGGCCAGCCGCATCGCCCGGTACGGCATTGCCTGCGACCTGCGCTGGGGCTTCTGCGAACTGGCCAATACCCCAGCGCAGTTCGCCGCATTCAAGGACGAACAGGACGACCTGGCCGCACTCGGTTATCGCCCTGAAACCCGCCTGGTCAGTGCCGACCAGCTGCATGAAATCGTCGCCAGCGACCAGTACGCCGGCGGCCTGGTAGACATGGGCTCGGGCCACCTGCACCCGCTTGACCTGGTCCAGGGCGAAGCCCGCGCCGCCCACGGCCTGGGCGTACGCATCTTCGAGCAGAGCCCGGTGCTGCGCATCGAGCACGGCCCCCGCGTGACCCTGCACACAGCCCGTGGCAAGGTGCGGGCAAGCAGCCTGGTGCTGGGCTGCAACGCCCACCTCGATGAACTGGAACCACGCCTGAGCGGCAAGGTGCTGCCGGCCGGCAGCTACGTGGTGGCTACCGAGCCATTGCCCGAGTCACTAGCCAGCAGCCTGATCCCGCAGAACATGGCGCTGTGTGACCAGAAAGTCGGCCTGGACTATTACCGCCTGACGGCAGACCGGCGCCTGCTGTTCGGCGGCGCCTGCCACTATTCCGGCCGCGACCCCAAGGACATCACCGCCTACATGCGGCCCAAGGTGCTGAAGGTGTTCCCGCAGCTGGCCAACGTGCGTATCGACTACCAGTGGGGCGGCATGATCGGCATCACCGCCAACCGCTTCCCCCAGGTCGGACGCCTCAGCCAGCACCCCAACGTTTACTACGCCCAGGGCTATTCCGGGCATGGGCTGAACGTGACGCACTGGACGGCGAAACTGCTGGCCGAAAGCATCGCCCTCGGCCACAGCCAGGGACTGGACGTGTTCAGCGCGGTGCCACACCTGACCTTCCCCGGCGGCAAGGCACTGCGCTCGCCGCTGCTGGCGCTGGGGATGTTGTGGTATCGACTGCGGGAGGTGCTGGGTTGAGTTCGCCACGAGCTTTGCGGCGTCTGTTAGACCGAGCGCCGCCCGCGCGGCGCTCGGTCTAACAGACGCAGAAAAACTCAAGACAAACCCTTCCAACCCCTCCAACTTTCTACCATTTCACAATCGATTGAACCTACCCACTGGCCAACTGCCCCGCACCTGCTAGCGTTGTTCTGGCCGACCTATCATGGATGCATCTTCATCATGAAATCATTGCCCCGCATTACCCTGTTGTGCGCCGCATTGCTTGCCATGGCCGCCTGCTCCAGCAATCGCGTGGACCCAAAGGACTACTCCGGCTTCCTCAAGGATTACAGCCGGCTGCAGGAAACCAAGAGCCCGTCGGGTGACCCGGTGATGCGCTGGATCGACCCCAAGGTCAACGTCAACCAGTACAGCCAGGTGTTCATCGAGCCCAGCCAGTTCTACCCCAGGCCGCAGCCGACGGCGGTCATCTCGGCGCAGACGCTGCAGGAAATCACCCGCTACTTCAACGAAGCGCTGCGCCGTGAAATGGGCAGCGTGGTACCGCTGGCCAAGGGCCCCGGCCCGGGCGTGATCGTGGTGCGCCCGGCCATTACTGCGGTGTCCACCAGCAACGAGGGCCTCAAGCCCTATGAGGTCATCCCAATCGCGCTGATTTCAGCCGGTGTGAACACGGCCATGGGCGGCCGTGACCAGGAGGTGGATGTCGGCGTGGAGGCTGCGTTCCTCGATGGTGCCAGCCAGAAAGTACTGGCCCAGGTCGTGCGCAAGGGCACGGGGCAGGATCTGGAGAACAAGACCACGCAGCTGACCCTGAATGACGTCAAGCCGGTGCTGGATGGCTGGGCCAAGGACATGCGCGCGAGCTTCCTGGAAGCGAAGCAGAAAGCCCGCTAAAGCCTCACTGGTCCATGTAGGAGCGGCCTTGTGTCGCGATGGGGCGCGGAGCGCCCCCAGATCCACGTATTCAAGCTGAAATCGCTGGGGCTGCTTCGCAGCCCTTTCGCGACACAAGGCCGCTCCTACAGGACCGCGTCAGCATTCGACGAAGGCAACGGCCAGGCCGCCGCGCGAAGTCTCCTTGTAGTTGGCATGCATGTCCGCCCCGGTATCACGCATGGTGCGGATCACCCGGTCGAGCGAGATGAAGTGCTCGCCATCCCCCCGCAACGCCATCTGCACGGCGTTGATCGCTTTCACCGCAGCAATCGCGTTGCGCTCGATGCACGGCACCTGCACCAGGCCACCAACTGGGTCGCAGGTCAGCCCAAGGTTGTGTTCCAGGGCAATCTCGGCGGCATTTTCCAATTGCGGCGGCGTAGCGCCCAGCACCTGGGCCAGGCCGGCAGCGGCCATCGAACAGGCTGAGCCCACCTCGCCCTGGCAACCAACCTCAGCCCCGGAAATCGAAGCGTTCTTCTTGCACAGGATGCCGACCGCCGCTGCCGCCAGCAGGAAGTCCACCACGTCCGCGTCGCACGCGCCCGGGTTGAACTTCATGTAGTAGTGCAGCACCGCCGGGATGATGCCAGCCGCACCATTGGTAGGCGCCGTGACCATGCGCCCGCCGGCGGCGTTCTCTTCATTCACCGCCAGGGCGAACAGGTTGACCCATTCCATGGCGCTGAGGGTGGAACCGATCACGTTGGGCTTGCCCAGTTCCTGCAGGCTGCGATGCAGCCGCGCCGCTCGGCGCTTGACGTGCAACCCGCCCGGCAGGATGCCTTCGTTGCGCAGGCCGTTGTCGACGCATTCACGCATGGCGCCCCAAATCCGCAGCAAGCCCTCGCGGACCTCGGCCTCCGGGCGCCAGGCACATTCGTTGGCCATCATCAACTGCGCCACGCTCAACCCATGGGCCTTGCACAAGGCCAGCAACTGCGCGGCACTGTCGAACTCGTACGGCAGCACCAGCGCATTCGCTTCGACAGCTGGCGCATCGATCTCGGCTTGCTCGACGATAAAGCCACCGCCCACTGAATAGTAGGTCTGGCGCAACAGGCTGCCCTGCCCGTCCATGGCTTCCAGGCTCATGGCATTGGGGTGGTACGGCAGGTTCTCGTCGAGCAGCAGCATGTCGCGGCTGTAGTCGAACGCCAGCGGGTGGCTGCCATCGAGCATCAGGCAGTGCTCCTGCATCACCTGGCGAATGCGCGACTCGATGGTGGCCGGGTCGATACGGTCCGGCCACTGCCCCATCAGGCCGAGCAGGCAGGCACGATCGGTGGCGTGACCAACCCCGGTGGCCGACAGCGACCCGTATAGCCGCACCTCGACACGGCTTGCCCGGGCCAGCAGCCCCTGTTCGCGCAGGGCCTGGGCAAAGGTAGCCGCCGCCCGCATCGGGCCGACGGTGTGGGAACTGGACGGCCCGATGCCGATTTTGAAAAGGTCGAAAACACTGATAGCCATGCTAATGCCTGACCGTGCCCGGGTATGAAGCCGCAGCACGGTTATCTGGAGAAATTGAGCGGTATTGCGATTTTGCGCGATACTGCCGCGCTGGCTCATGGATGACCAACGAAACTTCCTAAGCAAGGCTTTAGTGGTACTAAACGATGCGACGACAACTCAACGGCCAGACGTTCGTCTGGCTACACGTGTTCGCCTGTGCGGCCCGGCACTTGTCCTTCACCCGCTGTGCCGAAGAGCTGCACATCACCCCGGGCGCGGTCAGCCAACAGATGCGCCAGCTGGAGGAACGCCTGGGCTATCGGCTGTTCCTGCGCCGGGCGCGCGGTGTGGAACTGAGCGCCGAAGGGCAACGCCTGGCGCAGACGGTGACCGAAGCCTATGGCAGCATCGAAGCCGAACTGCTGCGCCTGGACGCAGGGGAAATCCGCGGCACCTTGCGCCTGCGCTCGATCCCGTCGTTCCTGGCCAAATGGCTCACGCCTCGCCTGCCGCGCTTTCAGCAACGCTACCCGGACATCGAGCTGCGCCTGGTGGCCGAAGACAGTGCCCAGGCGTTGACCCCGGGCGATTTCGACCTGGCCATCGACCTGAACGATGGCAGCTACCCCGGCATGCTCTCGACGCCGCTGCTGGACGAGCAGATATTCCCCGTGTGCTCCCCCACCTTGCTGCGCGGGCGCCCGCCGCTGCACGGGCCGGCAGACCTTGCGCACTACCCGCTGCTGCACGACATCACGGCCTGGCGCGGCAGTTCGGAATATGCCGAATGGGAGTTCTACCTGGAGGGCATCGGCGCCGCCGGCCTGGATGTGCGGCGCGGGCATACCTTCAACCGCAACCACCTGACCATCGAGGCGGCGATTGCCGGCATTGGCGTGGCGATTGCCCGGCGCACGCTGCTCAACGACGAACTGGAGCGCGGGGCGCTGATCGTGCCGTTCGGGGTGCCGATCGCCAATCACAAGCGCTATGTGGTGCATTACCCGCCGGGCGGGCTGAACCAGCCGGGGGCGCGGGCGGTGCATGACTGGCTGGTGGAGGAAGCGCGGGGGTTCAGGGAGTTGCACCCGCTGAACAAGGACTAGGGCGGCCAAGAGCGCTTGCACACTTTCATGGAATTACAAGTGACTCATTGAATTAGCAGGGACCCTGTGGGAGCGGCTTTAGCCGCGAACACCGGCACAGCCGGTGCCATGCACCGGGTTGGATTCTTCGCGGGTAAACCCGCTCCCACAGGGTGCGCAGAGCGCTTGCGAGATTTGTGCGTCAGTAGGCCTGCTTGCCGGTAAACGCATTCAACGTGCGCACCAGAATCACGAAATCCAGCCACAGCGACCAGTTGTTGATGTACTCGATGTCCGAGTCCACCCGCTGGATCATCTGCTCGATATCCCTGGTCTCGCCCCTGAACCCACGCACCTGCGCCAGGCCGGTCATGCCAGGCTTGATATTGTGGCGGGCAAAGTAGTCGACAATGTCCTGCGAATACAGCGTGTCATGCTGCAAGGCATGCGGCCGTGGCCCGACCAGCGACATCTCCCCGGTCAGCACATTGAACAATTGCGGCAGTTCATCCAGGCTGGTGCGGCGGATGAAGGCGCCGACCCGGGTCAGCCGCGGGTCATTCTTCTGCGCCTGCCTGACCACGCCCTCTTCCGGCTGATGGGCATGCATGCTCCTGAACTTCCAGATGCGGAACGCTTCCCCGGTCCAGCCGGTGCGTTCCTGGCGGAAGAACACCGGGCCGCGGCTATCGAGCTTGATGGCCAGCGCAACGGCCAGCAACACCGGCGATGCCAGTAGCAGGATCAGCGCCGCCAACACCCTGTCCTCGAGGTTCTTCAGGAACAGGCTCATGCCCGTCAGCGGTGTTTCCGACAAGGTCAGCACGGGAATGCCGGCAATTTCCCGCACGCTGTGGTTGATCAGGCGCAACGAGAAGATATCCGGCACCCAGTTCACCGCAATGCACTTGTCGAGCAACTTGAAATACACATCATTGATGACCTCGGAACCACCCAGTGGAGTCACCAGGTACACCGTGCGGATGCCGTGACGGGCCACGACATCGTCGAGCTCGGCAACATGCCCGAGTACTGGCATGCGCTGCTTGCCGTCGGCGCTTTCGCGCCCCGGCTCATCGGCGCTGTCGATCAGCACGCAGCCCAGCACACGCTCGCCGAACCAGGGGTTGTTGCTGATTTTCTGGTACAGGAAGTTGGCCAGGTCACCGGCGCCAATGATCAGGGCGTTGTCCAGGCGTGCATGGGCGGTGAAGCGCTTTTGCAATTCACGCACGGCAAAGTGCAGGAACAACTGGGCGATGTAGCCAATGATGAACAACTGCACCACCAGCAGCCGCGAATAGGTTTCGCTCTGCTTGGCCAGGAAGGCCATGACCACCAGGAAGCAAAAGGTTGCCGACCAGGCCTTGAACAGCCGGAAAGCCTTGATGGAAAGGCCAACGTTGGTACGGTAGATCGCATAATGATCGTAGATGACTGCCAGGGCGCCAACCAGCAACAGCAGCATGATCACGTAATCGGAGGTGATGTAGCCAAACTGGTCGTAGATCAGGTACCAGGCAATGCCGGTGACTGCAATTCCATCGAGGCCGGCCTGAATGGCGTTACTTACGCTGCTTCTTCTCTGCAATAAGGAACGACTGCTTCTGGGCTCTAGAACCATTTCAGACCTCATCAATTTGCGCGCAGCAAGTGCCTTCCACAAACCAGCAAGACTTGACAACGGCTCATGCAAAGCCCGTGAAGCGAAATCCTGCAGCCCCAACCCATTGATCTCACTGTAGCAGCCACCCGCCATCAGTGTGCGCGGATTGTGCCGCTCATACGGGGTGTCTGGCCGCCCCTCCGTCGCGGCGGTACAGCAAGGTACGCAGCAGGAACAACGGGTTACCCACCACATAACGCATGAACAAACGCTTCGGCTCGCGCAACAGTCGGTACAGCCACTCCCCGCCCAACCGCCGCAACCACTCGGGCGCCCGGCTGACCTTGCCGCCGAGAAAATCCAGGATCGCGCCGCCGCACACGATCAGGCACGGCCCGCCAGTTGCTGCCAGCCTTGCCGCCACAACCTCCTGCCTGGGCATGCCCATGCCCAGCACGATCAGCTCCGGTTGTTGCTCCCTGGCCAGTTGCAGGTAGGTATCGACGCTGGCAAAGCCATCGTGGACCGACACCGGCACCACCCCGAACACGGCTGCGCTGCGCTGCACGGCCTGGTCCAGGTAAGGTTGCCGGGTGCCCCAGAACGCGACCCGCCGCCCACGGTAGGCGGCCAGGAGCCGAGGAATGAAGTCGGTGCCATTCATGTTGAGCCCCGGTTCAAGCCCCAGCCGGCGATACAGGATCGCCATGCCGGAACCGTCGCGCAGCAGCACGTCGGCCGCCGACAATGCCTGGTGGCAGGCGCCATCGCGCACCACCAGGTTCATTGCATGGGCATTGACGAAGCCCAGCACGGTCGCGGCTTCCGGGGCGCTCAGCCTGTCCAGCAGGCGCTGCGCGGCAGTGGTATCCACCACCACTTCCAGCTTGCCGACAAGGGTGTTCCAACGTTTCTGCCATTCAGCCATCAGTCTTCATCCCGTTTCGAACGTACCCATTCAACCTGGCGCTTGATCAGGAACCCCAGATACAAGGGGACCTTCCTTGCGGCGTAAAACGGCGCGTACAGCAGCACGGAAAACGGGATCAGTTCGCGACAGAAGCGCGCCCAGGCCAGTGCGACGGCAAGGCCGAGCAATGCCAGCGCGCAAAGGGCGATCCAGGCAGGTGCCGCCAGGCCGAACAGCAGGTACGCCAGCCAGGCCACCAGGTTGAGCCCGAGCAGGCTCAGCACCAGCAACGCCAGGGGCGGCACCAGCAGGTCCAGGGTCATGGCCAGCAAGCTGCCGTTACGCTGGGTGACTGCGGCCAGCGCACGCCTGGGCGCATCGGCCAGCATCAGGCTCAGGTGCCCATGCTCCCAGCGGGTGCGCTGGCTACCCAGGCCTTGCTGGCTGGCAGGGAACTGGCTGCTGACCACGGCCTCGGGGCAGAACACTGGCGGCTTGCCCTGCTGGCACAGGTCCAGGCCCAGTTTCACATCCTCCACCAGATGCCCGTTGGCCAGGTCGATCAAGGCCAGGTCACGCCAGCCGAACGCCATGCCGGCGCCCATCAACTGGCAAGGCAGGCCCAGCCGTGCCCAACCACGCGGGCGCACCAGGTTCTTGACCCGCCAGGCGAACTCGGCAACCTGCACTGCCAGCCCGGCCCCTGCCGATGCGTGCATCAGGTACAGCGCCTGCACCGGGCGAGCGACCTCGCGGTAGCGCCGCGCCAGGTGCTCGATCGCCCCCTCATCCACCTGGCAGTCGGCATCCACCACGATCACCACCTCGGGCGGCTGGCTGGCCAGGTGGCGCACGCCAACGTCCAGGGCGTAGCCCTTGCCGCGCAACCGCGCATCGCGGCGCTCCACCACTTCGGCACCGGCCTCGCGCGCCAGTTGCGCGGTGTCGTCAGTGCAGTTGTCCGCCACCACCAGCAAGCGGTCGCCAGGCCGCAACTGCGGGGCAATGCTTGCCAGCGTGGCACGAATCATCGAGGCCTCGTCATGGGCTGGCACCAGCACTGCCACCTGCGGACGAGCGTTGTTGCCCAACGGCTGCGCGCGCGCTGGCAGGCAAGCCATCAGCACCTGCACCAACAGCAGCAGCACCGGCAACAGGGCGATGGCCGCCAGCGTGCCCAGTAACCAAGCCAATACACTCATCATGCGGATGCCTTGAAATAGCTGGCCAGCCTGGCCGCTTCGGTATCGATGTCATGCCGTTGCAGCACACGCTGGCGGGCTGCCTCGCCCATGCGCTGCAGCGCTTCGGCAGGTTGCGCCAGGCAGTCGGCCATGGCCGCCGCCAGCTCGTCCACGGCGCCGGCAGGGAACAACCAGCCGTTCTCGCCCGGCCGCACCAGCTCGGGAATACCTGCCACATAGGTGGTCAGTACTGGCCTGCGCAAGGCCATGGCTTCCATGATCACCACCGGCAACCCCTCGGCAAAGCTGGGCAGCACCAGTGCACGCGCCGCAAGGATTTCCTCGCGCACCTGTGCGCTGCTGATCCAGCCGGTGATGCGCACCTGCTGCTGCAAGCCATGCCGGGCAATCAACGCCTCGATCTGCCCACGCATTTCACCGTCGCCGGCCAGCACCAGCTCGAAGGCGATCGACCGGGCGGCCAGTACCCGCGCGGCCTCGAGCAACAGCAGCTGGCCTTTCTGTTCGCACAGGCGGCCGACGCACACCAGGCGTGGCGCCGTGGGCACGCCGACCGGCGCCACCTCATGGAAGCTGCGCTCGAGGCCGCAATGCACCACCTTCACCTTGGCCCAGTGGTCGTGTGCCACCCAGCGAAACAACTGGCTGCGCCCGTACGAGCTGACCGCCGCGACAAATGCGGCACGCCGCACCTTCTCGCCCATGTGCAGGAACTGCGGTTTGTCGAACTCTTCCGGCCCGTGCACGGTAAAGCTGTAGGCTGGCCCGCCCAGCACGTTGGCCAGCATCACCACCTCGGTGGAGTTGGTGCCGAAATGCGCATGCACATGTTTTGCTTCGCCAGCCTGCAACCACTGCAGTACCTGGCAAGCCTCGGCCAGGTAGACCAGATGGTAGGGCCAGGCGCGGTCGGCCCGCAGGCCAAGGCGCATGGCCAGCCAAAGCGCCTGGAAGAACCGGCGCGGCTGTGCGCGCAGCACTTGCCAGGACGGTGCCAGCAAGCCCTTGACGCCACGTTGCAGCACATAGCGGGTCCTGGCCTGTTCGCTCGAGTCCTCGGCATCCTGCAACTCGGCGTCCCACCCGCGCAGGGCAATACGCTGCACCTCTACCCCCTGGCGCTCCAGCGCCAGGATCTCGCGGCGGATGAAACTGTGGCTGACCTTCGGGTACTGGTTTATGAAATAAGCAATGCGCATAGGAATCCAGATCAAGACCCGCGTAATGAACCTTCAGGCCTGCCGTGGCAGGGCCGGCCGTTACTTCAGGCTGTCGATTACCGGCGGCCGGCGCCCCGCCGATGCCACCTCGTCAGGTGCATCCTCCTGTTTCCCTTGTAGTCCAAGGTTGAGACCGCTGCCTGGCAACGTGGCCTGCAAGCGGGTGAAAACATCGTCGAGCAACGCCTGGCGGCGGCGGTACATCGCCCGTTTCTTCGCCGGGATGTCCTGTTCCGCCCGCTGTACCACGGCCAGCGGGAGGGCGAAGAAATCCGCATGGTTCGACGCAGTAGCGCCGTGCTCCAGCCAGATCACGTCATAATTGGCCGCCAGGTCCTGGCCTTTGTCGTTGCCAAAATACGCGTGCCGATGGTGGCGGCAGGCGTCACTGACGGCATACAGGTGCGCCACGCCCAGGGTCCTGGCCAGGCACTTCAATGCTTCGAGCAGCAGGCTGCGTGGGCGCAACCCTTCGAAGTCCTTGGTCAGGTCGCGGTAGATGGCCAATGAGGTTTCGCTGTCGATCCCCTTGTGGATGCCCTGCACGGCACCGATGAACAGGCAAAGCTCGCCCTGGCTGCGGCACAAGCTGAACGCCAGGGATGCCACCCGCAGGTCGCCCTGGAACAGGTTCAATACCAACTCGCCTTCGCGCTTGAACCAGATCGGCCGGTCCAGCACCAGGCGGCAGCCCGGCGAATGGCTGGACAGCTCGCACAGCGTCAGGCTTTCGTCCCGCCCCAGCAGCAACAGCGCCGGAAACTGCCCCGCAAGCACTTCAAAGTGCGAAGCCAGCACCTCCAGGCGCTGCGGGGCTTCCCAGCATTTGCTGAGGTAGGGCCACTGCACGACACCGATGCAATCCACCCCCAGCCGCTGCAAACCTTGTGGGCCCAGCGTCGCCGTCATGCGCTGCAGGAACGCATTCAGCTCAGGCCATTGCCTGGCAATCTGCAGCGTCAACTTGCGTTTGTTGTTCAGCGCCCGCAACGAGTAGCCCGGTTGCAAGGTAAACACGCTTTTCACGATCATGCCGAGCATCATGGGCCCCTCTCACTTGTACTCGATCAACGTCGATTTGCCGGCCGCGATGCGGTGGCGCAAGAACTTCAGTTGCCCGAGCATTTCCGGGAACTTGCCCAATACCAGGAACACCGCCTGTAGCCAGTTCTCCCGCACCGACTTGCCACCACGCCGGGCCAGGCGTACGGCCTGCAGCGGGTAGACCAGCAGCAACAGCAGGCTCCAGCCGCCCAGCAGCAGGCAGGCCAGCACGATCACCACGGGGATGCCCAGGCCCCACAGCCAGGCCCGGCGCGATTCGCGCAGCCAGTGCCGCTCGGGCGGCTGACCATGCAGGTAGGCCCCTTCGGCATAGGCGTGGCCAGCGCGCAGGCTACGCCGCCACCATTGGCTGAAACGGGTCATGGCGGCGTCGTGCAGGGTCATCTCGGCGTCCAGGCGCCAGACCTTCCAACCCTTTGCCCGCAGGCGCACGCACAGTTCGGGCTCTTCTCCGGCAATCAACTCGGGGCGAAAGCCGCCGACCGCGGCAAAGGCATCTACCCGCATCAGGGCATCGCCACCACACGCCTTGGCCTCGCCGATGGGGGTGTCCCACTCCAGGTCGCACAACAGGTTGTACACCGACCGCTGCGGGAAGCGCTCGCGTCGGCGGCCACACACCACTGCCACGTCGGGATGGTCGTCGAGAAACGCCTGCGCCGCGGGCAGCCAGCCGCTATCCACCTCGCAATCGCCATCGACGAACTGCACCAGTTGCATCGACGGCAGCCGCCGCTGCAAGGCGAAAAAGCCTTCGTTACGGGCGCGTGCGGCAGTAAACGGGGTGCCCAGGTCCAGCGCCAGTACCTCTACCCCCAAGCTGCGGGCCAAGTGCAGTGAACCATCGGTGGAGCCCGAGTCGACGTACATGACCTTGTCCGCCCCCTGCTGCAGCGAAATCAGGCAACGTTCCAGGCGCTGGCCTTCGTTGCGGCCAATCACCACCACACCGATCCCGCTCGCCATGGGCCTCACTCGACGGGCGCCGTGGCGGCCGGTTGCCTGGCCTTGATGATGGCCGGCACCCCCACTGCCAGCGAATTGTCCGGCACATCCACCAGCACCACGGCATTGGCACCGATGATCACGTCGTTGCCGATACGGATGCTACCCAGCACCTTGGCCCCGGTGCCGATATCGACGTTGTTGCCGAACACCGGTGCAATCGGCTCGTTGACGTTCTTCAGGCCCACCACCACACCATTGCGGATACGGCAGTCATCGCCAAAGCGGGCATAGCCGCTGATGACGATGCCGCCGAAATGGTCGATGACGAAGTTGCGGCCGATTACCACTTCGCACGGCAACTCCACACCCGTGATGATCTGCACGAACTTGAACAGGACCTTGTAGATGAGCGAAAACAGCTTGCGCAGCAGTGCCGGGCGCACCCCATAGCGCCAGCGGCCGAAGCGGTACACCAGCAGTACCCAGAAGCCCTGGGCGCCCCAGTCGCCACCATGGGCACGCAGGTCGGCACGTATATTCTCGAACATGGCTCCACCTACCTTGTCGGTTGGCTGGCGTACCGGGTCTTGAACAACAGAGACCAGGTCGCCCGGCAGTGACGCCAGCAGGCCTGTATCGCGCCCCGGCCGCGTCGTTTCAACAGCGCCTTGAGTGCCAGCACCAGGTCGCCCAAGGTGACCAGCAGCATGTGCAGGGCCAGGCCCGCCAGCCCGTGATGCTTGCGGAAGTACAGCAGCTCGCTTTCGATCTGGTATGACGAAATCTGCCGGCTGGCCGCCTCAAGTTCGGCCACCGATCTGGAGCTTTCCCCACCGATGTGCACCACCGTGGTATGCGGGTAGAACACCACCTTCCAGCCGGCCGCCTTCACCCGCTTGCAGTGGTCGACCTCTTCGTAATAAAGAAAGTAGCGCGGGTCGAACAGGCCCACCTGGTCGAGCACTTCGCGGCGCACCAGGTAGAAGCAGCCAGGCAGCCAGTCGCACTCGCGGACCGAGGCGTGGTCCCAGTTCATTTCGTCGACCATCTTCAGGCCGGGGAAAAAGCGCCCCAGCCCGGTACGCCCGACGAACACGTTGAGCGGTGTGGGGAAGTAGCGGCAACTGGGCTGCAGGTCGCCGTCGCGGCCCTCCAGGCGCACCCCCAACACCCCGCACTCCGGGTGGGCTTCCATGTAGTCGAGGGTTTTCTGCAGGGAATCGGCGGCGACGAAGGCGTCGGTGTTCAGCAGCAAGGCGTACTTGCCCTTCAGGTGCTCCAGCAGCTGGTTGTTGGCCCGGCCGAACCCCACGTTCTGCCTGTTGCTCAGCAGCAGCGCCTGCGGGCACACCTCGGCCATGCGCTGCAGCGAGTCATCGACCGAGGCATTGTCCACCACCAGGTAGCTGGCCAGCCGTTCGCTGTCGGCCCGGCGCAGCGCATCGAACATCGGCTGCAGCAGCCTGGCCGTGTTGAAGTTGACCACCATGACGTCCACAGGTTTGCTAGCCATTGTTGCCATCCCTCGAAGAAGTCCCCGCGCCTTTGCAGCATCAGCACAACATTCGTCACACCACGGCTTCCCTGGCCGCGCTCATCCTGGCATCGAGGTGGTCGGCCAGGCGCACCGCAAACTGCAGCAGCGGCATGGTCGGGTTGGAGGCACCGCCCGTGGCAAAGATGCTGCTGCCGGCGATGTAAAGGTTTTCGGTACCGAACACCCTGCAGTTGGTATCGACAACACCGAACTGCGCCGACGACGCCATGCGCGTGGTACCCATGTGGTGGGCATGTGGCGACAGCTTCAGCGGTATCGAGGTGTCATAAACGAAGTCATTGAGCTTGATGAAGCCCAGGTTCATGTCCGCCCACTGCTTGGCCAGTTCGCTGCCAATGCACTTGATGGTGTGCCGGTCATCAGCGCTCAGGGCCCAGTTGACATTGACCTTGGCCACGCCCAGTGCGTCCTTCTCGTCCAGCAGCGAAATGCGGCTGCGCAGGTTGGGGAACTGCTCGATCATGGTGCTGATGACACCGTCACCGGGGCAACTGAACTTGGTCACGAAGGCGATCTTGCCGGCTACCCCCATGTCGCAGGCCAGGTTCTCCAGAAAATGCTTCACCTCGGCAGTACGTCCATAGGTTTGTACATCGGCCAGCAAGGCGGCCCTGACATTGCCTTTACCTGCCTTGTATTCGTCAACGAAGGCATCGGTGGTGTAGTACTCGCGCGGCTCGGGGTCCAGCCCCGACTTGAGGATGAAGGAGCCAAGGTCAATGTTCAGATGCTCCATGAAACACCGGCCGACCAGCCCGTCCTTGCTCACGACCCCCGCCGCCAGCAACGACTCGCTGTTGAGCAGTTGCCGGGCATTCTCGATGGCACCGGTGGCCAGCACGAAGTTTCTCGCAACCAGGCGCTGGCGATTGCACGCGTAATCGGACAGTACGACTGCGGCCAGGTGGCCGGAGGCCTGGTCGAACTCCAGGTTCACGCAATTGCAGTTGATGAACACGTCCAGGCCTTGGGTCTGTTCCAGGGCTGTGGCGTACTTTTGCGCAAAACGCGTGGGCGGGCTGAGCAGAAAGCGGTCTGGCTCGAATTCTCCGCCGTCGAGGCCAGCATTCAACGCGTGAAAATCCGACCCGGGCGGCAGGTCGACGATATCCATTGCAACAGGCAGGTAGCCTGCTATCTCCGAATACGGAATGGGCCAGCCAGGCAGGTCGCCAATAGGGGGAACGGCGAAGTCCGAGGGGCTGAACGGCCGGCAACGGCCGGCCCAATGGTTGGATGTGCCGCCCAGGTAACGCAGGCGAGCCTCCCCGGCGTACAGCTCCAGGCCAGTGGATGCACAGGCGTACAAAGCTTGCGAGTTCGCCGAATATTCACGCCCGCCACCCTCGGCAAGCAGTACGCTCCAGCCCGCGGCGGCCAGGCGCAGGCCCAAGGTGATGCCCGCGGGGCCGGCACCGATGATGCAGACATCGTAACTGTCGCGCAGGGACTTCTGCTGTTGATAATCCTTGATCATGGGTGTTCGTTCCGGAAGTAGCGAGACGGCAATACCCAGCCGTTGATCACCACGAACCCGGGCCTGCCGGCAGGTTGGCTGGCAGCGGCTGGCGAAGCAGCGAACACCAAACCACCAACCCCCAGCAACACGCAACTCTGGAGAAACCCTCTACGACCCGTTTGCGCAGTACAAAAAGTAAGCTTCCCCATGACACAGTGACCTGCACCTTTGAAAGATCTACCCGACAAGCCGCATTACCGCCAGTCCCCGGGGCCAGCTTCACAATCGACGGCATGGCGTCGATCTCTGACCGATTGGCTAAAAGGTCACTATAGTTTCAATCAGCCACGATGCTAGCCGTTGCCCACCGACGCAAAGGTGCACATAGCCAATGCCTGAACATTTTCGTGCGTTGATCGTCATCCTGTTTCTGGCGAGCGTGGTCTTCCTGCTGGCGCGGCGGCCTGCCACCGACCTGATCCCGCTCAGCGACTTCAAGCGCCGGCGCAACCTGTGGTTCCTGCTTACCCTGCTGGCGTTCTTCTCGCACAGCTTCTGGCTGTACCTGGGTGCTGGCGCCGTCATCCTGTACATCGCCGGGCGCCGCGAACACAACCCCATGGCGCTGTTCTACATGCTGCTGTTCCTGGTCCCGCCGGCTTCGGTGCAGGTGCCCGGGTTTGGCGTGGTCAATTACCTGGTCGACCTCAACCATATCCGCCTGCTGACCCTGTGCGTGCTGCTGCCGGCGGCACTGGCCCTGCGCCGGCAGGGCGACACCCTGCGCTTCGGCCGCACCTGGCCCGACAGGCTGTTGGCGGCCGGCCTGCTGCTGATGAGCGTGCTGTACCTGCGCGAAACCACCCTGACCGACACCCTGCGCCAGACGCTGTACCTGTATGTCGACGTGCTACTGCCGTATTACGTGGCCAGCCGTGGCCTGCGCCAGATCAGCGACTTCAAGGACACCCTGCTGGCCTTCGTGCTTGCCTCCTTCGTCCTGGCCCTGATCGGCGTGGCCGAGTACGTGCGCCACTGGCTGCTGTACAGCGCCCTGGTCGACGCCATGGGCGTGCCGTGGAGCATGTCCGGCTACCTGAGCCGTGGCGGTTCGCTGCGCGCCAGCGTCACCACCGGGCAGGCGATTGCCCTGGGCTATGTGATGAGTGTGGCCATCGGCCTGTTCCTGTTCGTCCAGGGTTACGTGCGCCGCCCCCTGCAGCGGGCGCTGGGCGCCCTGCTGCTCGCCGCCGGGCTGTTCGCGCCACTGTCCCGTGGCCCGTGGATCGGCGCCGTGGTCATCGTGGTGGTGTTCATCGCCCTGGGCAAAGGTGCGGTCAGGCGCCTGGCGCTGCTCGCCGCGGCCGGCGTGCTGGCCCTGCCCTTGCTGACCATCGTGCCCGGTGGCGACAAGGTACTGGACATGCTGCCGTTCATTGGCAACCTCGAGAAAGAGAACATCACCTACCGCGCAAGGCTGATGGACAACTCGTGGATCGTCATCCAGCGCAACCCGCTGTTCGGCTCGTTCGACTTCCGCAACACCCCGGAAATGCAATCGATGATCCAGGGTGAAGGCATCATCGACATCGTCAACACCTACATCAACCTGGCGCTGCGGGTAGGGCTGGTCGGGCTTGGCCTGTTCGTGGCGTTCTTCGCCGTCGTACTGCACGGCATCCGCAAGGCCATGCGCAGTTTCCCCGACAAGGACGACGAAAAACGGCAGCTCGGCCGGGCATTGCTGGCGACACTGATCGGCATCCTGGTGATCATCTTCACCGTCAGCAGCATCACCTTCATCCCGGTGGTGTACTGGACTGTCGCCGGGCTGGGCGTGGCCTACATCCAGATGGTCCGCAGGCTGCACAACAGCCAGGCCATCGCGCTGGCCGACCCCGGCCTTCAACCAAGGTGACACTTATGAGCTTGCTCCCCCTGCGCAGCCGGGGTTTTCAAACCCTGCTGCGGGTTTCGGCCATTGCCGGCCTGGCCTTGCTGCCGCTCACCGGCTGGGCATCAGCGTGGCAAGTCAGTGTCGATGAACAGAACGGCCTGCCCATGGTGACCCGCGGCGGTGGGCCGGTGATGAAAGCCAAGTTCGACTTCTGGGCGGCCAACTGGAGCTGGACCGGTTTCTCCACCACGTTCAAGGTCAATGGCCCCTACCACTACACGCTGCAGGGCAAGAACAAGGAGCTGGACTTCGACCTGGCGGCGGATATCCGCAAGGAGCAGGCGCAAACCCTGAGCTGGGCCTTCGACCTCGACGCCCATAGCCGCCAGGCCGGGGTGATGGGCGGCGGCATGGTGTTCGAGTTCGACCCTGCGCAAATTGCCGGCGAGATGGGCGCCCCGCAGCTGCTGCCCGGCAACCGTGGCTGGTCGTGGGGCAAGGCTGACCAGGGCCGGCGCATCGAAATGCGCTTCGATCCACCACTGGCCAAGGTGTATTTCGAGCGCGGCAACCCGTCCGAACTGCGTGCATTCATCTACAGCGACCCGATCAGCGCAGGTCGGCAGCAGATCAAGGCGATGCTGAACATTACCGGCGACATTGAGCTGGGGCCCACGCCCAGCGAACGCTTCGGCCTGGCCGACCCCGCCGGTTGGCCCGACGACCAACTGGACTGGCGCACCTCGCCAGTGGACCTTTCATTCCTCAACGCTGCGGAAAAGCCTGCCGGCAAGCACGGCTTCGTCAAGGCTGTGGGCGAGCAGCTGATGTTCGAAAACAACACCCCGGTGCGCTTCTGGGGCACCAACCTGTCCGCCTATTCGCTGTTCAAGAGCCCCGACGAAGAAATCCGCCAACAGGCCAAACGCCTGTCGGCACTGGGTTTCAACCTGGTGCGTCTGCACCACCACGACTCGCCCTGGGTCAGCCCGAACGTGTTTGGCGACGGCACCCTGGTGCGCGATACCCAGCAGCTCAGTGCCGAATCGCTGCGCAAGCTGGACCTGTGGATCAAGGCGCTCAAGGATGAAGGCATCTATATCTGGCTGGATCTGCACGTGCAGCGGGCGCTTACCGCCAATGACAACATCGATGACTTCAAGGAACTGGCCAAGGGCGAGAACCACGTCGACCTGAAGGGTTACGCCTATGTAAACCGCAGTATCCAACAAGCGATGAAACGCTTTGCCGAGCAGTACCTGACCCATGTGAACGAATACACCGGCCTGGCCTACAAGGACGACCCGGCCATCGCTGCCGTACTGCTCACCAATGAGAACGACCTCACCCAGCATTATGGCAACGCCCTGATGCCGAACAAGGATGTGCCGCACCACAGCGAGCGCTACATGGAAGCGGCCAAAGCCTTCGCCAAACAATACGACCTGCCCACCGACCTCACCTGGCGCGCCTGGGAGCATGGCCCTTCGAAGCTGTTTCTCAACGACCTGGAACAGCGCTTCAACGCCGACATGATCGCCCACCTGCGCGGCCTCGGCGTGAAAGTACCGATTGCCACCACCAGTACCTGGGGCGGCAATGGCCTGAGCGCGCTGCCGGCACTGACCGCAGGCGATGTCATCGATGCCCATGCCTACGGTGCCAATGGGCAACTGGAGAAGAACCCGTTGACCAGCGACGGCATGATCGACTGGCTCGCCGCCGCCCAGGTAGTCGGCAAGCCGCTGACCGTCTCCGAGTGGAACGCCGAACCCTTCCCGCTGCCCGACCGCCACTCGCTGCCGCTGTACATGGCCGGCACCGCCGCCCACCAGGGCTGGGACGCCATGCTGCAGTACGCCTACAGCCAACAGGCCTTCAACCCAGGCTGGCGCACGGCGGACAACTGGCACGCGTACAACGACCCGGCGATGATCGCCACCCTGCCCGCTGCCGCCCTGCTCTATCGCCGCGCGGACGTGAAGCCGGCCACTACCCGCTATGTGTTCGCGCCGACGCCCGCCACCCTGTACAACCAGGAGATCACCCCGCGCACTTCAGCGCTGCTGCGCACGGCCATGGAAAAGGGCCAACTGCAGATCGCCCTGCCACAGACGCCGGAGTTGCCCTGGCTGAAGCCCGCCGCCATCCCTGCCGGTGCGCAGGTACTGCAGGACCCGGGGCAGTCCTTGCTGCCAGCCGACGCCACGCAAGCGCTCAGCGACACGGGCGAGCTCAAGCGCAACTGGCACCAGGGCATCTATACCATCGACACACCGCTGACCCAGGCCGCCACCGGCTGGCTGGGAGGTCGCTCGATCAGCCTGGGCGCAATCCAGGTGCAAGCACGAACGCCGTACGCCAGCGTCGTGGTGCAAAGCCTGGACGGCAAGCCCCTGGGCCAGTCACGCGAACTGCTGCTGTCGCTGGGTACCCGTGCCGTGCCCAAGGCCGATTACAAGACGCCGTTCAACGTCGAGCCGCTTGCCGGCACCTTGAGCATCAAGGCGCCTGCTGGCCTGAAACTGTTCGCCCGGGACGCGCAGGCGCAGTTGAAACCGTTGCCGATGGCTTACCAGGATGGGCGCTACAGCATCACGTTCGATGGCAAGTACATGTCCAACTGGCTGTTCTTGAAATAGGGTATATGGCCATCTACCCTCACCACAGACCTGTAGCTGAAAAGCGCGGCTGTACAACAGCAGAGTCCTGGAGGCATGGATGAAGTTTCTGGTTGTCGGTGGCGCAGGCTACATTGGCTCGCACATGGTCAAGCACTTGCTCGGCGCGGGCCATGAGGTGGTGGTGGCGGACCTGGTCTCGCCCGGCCCCGGCGTCCAGTGGGCGAAACTGGACATCGCCGACGAACCCGCGCTGGATGTGCTGTTCGGGGTTTGCCGTTTCGACGCTGTGTTCCACTTTGCCTCGTTCATCCAGGTGGGCGAGTCGGTCAGCGTGCCCGGCAAGTATTACCAGAACAATGTCTCGGCTACCCTTTCCCTCCTGCAGGCCATGGTGAATGCTGGTATCAGGCACCTGGTTTTTTCTTCCAGTGCAGCCGTTTACGGCAACCCGCAGTATGTGCCGATCGACGAAGCGCATGCCAAGGGGCCGATCAACCCGTATGGGCTGAGCAAATGGATGGTCGAGCAGATTCTCGAGGACTTCGACCGAGCCTACGGCTTGAAGTCGGTATGCCTGCGTTACTTCAACGCAGCCGGCGCAGACCCGGAAGGCCAGCTGGGAGAGCGCCATGACCCGGAAACCCACCTGATTCCGTTGATCCTGCAGGCCGCTTCGGGCCGGCGTGATGCGGTAACGGTATTTGGCCGCGACTACGACACGCCGGATGGTACCTGCATACGCGACTATGTGCATGTGGCCGACCTGGTGGCGGCCCATGCACTGGCGGTGGATTACCTGCTGGCGGGTGGCGAGCGAACCGCGTTCAACCTGGGCAATGGGCTGGGCTTTTCGGTGCAGCAGGTGATCGATATGGCCAGGGCGGTGACTGGCCGGCAGATCCGCACCCTCGACGCGCCCCGCCGCCCCGGCGACCCGCCCCGGTTGGTGGCGGATGCTGGCAAGGCCATGCGCATGCTGGGCTGGCGGCCGGAGTTTGCCGCATTGGAGCCGATTGTGCGGCATGCGTGGCAATGGGAGTTGCAGTATCCCTGGGTTCAGCGCCAAAGCTGAGATTGTGGGGCTCGCTACCCACCAACTGAAGGCAAGCGCCATACCTGTGGGAGCGGGCGCGCCCGCGAACACCGGCGCAGCCGGTGCCAGCCACCGCGTCGCCTGCTTCGCGGGCATGCCCGCTCCCACAAAGCCCCCATCAGCCGAAAGAATGCGCCGTACCTGTGGGAGCGGGCGCGCCCGCGAACACCGGCGCAGCCGGTGCCAGCCACCGCGTCGCCTGCTTCGCGGGTGAACCCGCTCCCACAGGGACCCCATCAGCCGAAAGAATGCGCCATACCTGTAGGAGCGGGCGCGCCCGCGAACACCGGCGTAGCCGGTGCCAGCCACCGCATTGCCTGCTTCGCGGGCATGCTGTTCTGGTCAAGTTTTTCCGGACACCGGTTACGGTGATCAAGCCGCCTGCTGCTCCATAGCTATTGGTGACAGGTAGTCGTTATGGCTGTGGAGCCTGATTCGGTTGTATCGCATGAAGAAGCTGGTCATATCCTGCTTGGCTTCTTCAATTTCCTTGTAGCCCTTGGGCGGCACCCATTCT